>JAGPDF010000093.1 GCA_018057705.1 Thermoanaerobaculia bacterium
CGGTGCTGGCGGCCGCAGCCGCGGACGAGCCGCTGGAGATGGCGAGGACACCGGAAGTCTTCGACGCCCCCGAGACCTCCTGGCCGTCCGCGACGCCGACCCACGAGATTCCCCTGTCGCCGCCAACCCCAGACCTCGAGGCTGCGGAGCGCTTCGCCGATGCGGCCGCGACAGCCTCGGCGGCTGCCGAATGGCGCGAGGTCGACGAGACGACCGCGCCGCACTCGACCTTCTCGGCCGCTGCCACGCAGCGCTTCCCGGCCGTGACGAACGAGTTTCCCCAGCCGGACGTCACGCCGCCGGCTCCCCCCGAGCCGGGACTCGCGAGCTCCGCCGCGACGATCGCCTTCGTGCCGCCCGCTGCGGCGCTCGCTCCGCCCCCTCCGCCCCTTTCGGAGGATGCCGGGCTCAGCGAGGATTCAACCGTCATGCTGCAGCGCCCGGCCCCCGCGCCGACGCCGCCTGCGGCCCCGCCCCCCGCCCCGCCCGCGCCGACGTCCGGTGGACTTCACGACGACGAGCCGACGGTTTCGCGCCCGCGCACGACGGAGGTCGCACCTCCGGCCGATCTGCAGGGCCCCGGCTGGGCCTTCTCGAGCCTGCGCGCGGCCCGGAGCACGGGCGACAACGCGCTGCACGAAGAGGCACGCCGGCTCGCCCGGCTCCTGGTCTCGGAGATCAAGCTCTACAACGAAGATCAGGTGGAGGAAGGGCGGCACAATCGCGACATCTACCACCGCCTGAAGGACGACATCGATCGCTCACGCCAGATCTACGAAGAGCGCGTGCACGAAAGCGTCCGCGGCACGACCGACTACTTCCAGCAGGAGTTGATCCGCAGTCTCGCGGGCGGCGATCCGCGCGCCCTGGGGATCTGAGGGCACCTTGCCGGTGACGCTGCTCCGCCGCACCGTCTACACCCTGGCGCTCCTCTCGGCGCCCGTCACGGCAGCGCTTTTCCTGCAGTCGCCGGCCGCCTCCGCCGCACCGGCCGTCACGGCCGCCGCGGAGCCGGGAACATCCGCCAGCACCTTCTCCCCGGACCGGCCGCTGGCTCCGAGCTTCATCGCGGCGGCCCGTGCCGCCCGCACCGGCGGCTTCGCGGCCGCCTCCAGAGCCCTCGCGACGCAGATGGCCGGCGCCGAACCGGATGCCGGCCGCGCCCGCGTCGTCCTCGGCCTCCTGGCCGCGGAGAACGGGCGCACCGACGAGGCGCAACGCCTGCTCGGCAAGGGTCCGGGGCCGCTCGCGCTCGAGGACCTCCGCCTGTTCGAGCTCGCCGGGGTCGCTGCGGCGCGCGGCGCGACCTCGACGGCGCGGGCCGCGCTCGAGGAGCTGCTTCGCGCCACTCCCGAGTCGCCCCTGCGCCGCGCCAGCCTCCTCGAGCTCGCCGAGCTGGCCTTCGCCGAGTCGAAGGTCGGCGACGCCCTGCAGTTCATCGGGCAAGGCCGCAGCGAACCGCTTTCTGCCGCGGAACGCGAGCAGTTCGACAGCCTCGCCTGGAAGATCGGACGCGCGACCGGCGACGCCGTGGTCCAGCGTGAAGCCGCCCGCCGTCTGCTGGTCGACTCGCCGCTCGCCGCCGCCCGGCTGGAAGTCGCCGCCGCCCTGGTCGAGCAGCCCCAAGGCGACTGGCGGGCCGCTCTCTCGACGCCGGAGCTGCTGGCGCGGGCCGCCGCGCTCGTGCGGGCGGAGGTGCCCCAGGGCGCGATCACCACGCTCGAGGCCGTGGCGCTCGCCGACCGCGATCTCGAGTGGAGCCTGTTGCGGGCCCGGGCGCTCACCGCTCTGCAGCGCGGTGGCGAGGCGCTCACCGAGCTGACGCTGGCCCGGGCGAAGATGGGCGCGGCCGCCGGCGGCGACCCTCTGGCGCGTCTGGAGCTCGAGCGCGCCCACGCCTTCTCGGACTTGACCGCGGTGCGCCGCGGCCGGCCGGCCCTGCCGGCCGCCGAGCGCGCGACCCTGCGCACCGAAGGGCTTGCTGCGCTGCGCCGTGCCGCCGCCCTCCCGGCTTCCCCCGAGCTCAAGGCCGAGGCGCTACGCGAGCTCTACATCGAGCTCGAGGCCGCGGGCGAGATTGACGCGACCATCGAGCTGCTCCATCAGCTGGTGAAGATCGCGCCCAACGACACGCTCGGAGCGCGGTCGCTCTGGGAGCGCGGCTGGCGCGAGTACCAGTCCGGCAACTGGAGCGGCGCCGTCGGCTACTGGAGCGAGCTGCGCGACCTCTATCCGGCGATCTCCTACGCCAGAAGCGCCCAGTACTGGTCGGGGCGCGCCTTCGAGAAGCTCGGCGATCGCGAACGCTCGCTGGCGACCTTCGCCGAGCTGACGCGGGCCGACACCGCCGACTTCTACTCCCGGCAGGCGTCGCTTCGCCTGTCCGGCGCCCCGCCGACCGCCGCGCCCGATCGCGATGCCCAGCGGGAGGAGTGGCCCACCGACAGCAAGATCGACCGGGCGCGTTGGCTTTCCGACCTCGCGCTCGACAAGCTGGCCGCCGCCGAGCTCGATCGTCTCGCGCCGACGGCGGACGGCCGCGCCGTCGATGCGCTCAGGGGTCTTGTCCTCGCCCGCGCCGGAGCGCATCGTGAGAGCCTGCGTGAGCTGCGCAAGGCCTTTCCCCGGCTCGCCACGGCCCACCAGGAGACCGTGCCGCGCGCCGCCCTCGAGCTCTACTACCCCCGCCCCTACGCCGACCAGGTGCTGCGCCTGGCGAGCGAGCAGTCGTTGCCGCCGTCCCTGGTCTTCGGCATCGTTCACCAGGAGAGCGGCTTCGACCCGTCGGCGAAGAGCCGCTCCGGGGCGCGCGGCCTGATGCAGCTCATGCCGTCGACCGGCAAAGAGGTCGCGCGCCGGCTCGGAATGAGCTTCTCGACGCAGCGGCTCTTCGAGCCCGAGTACAGTTTGCGCCTCGGTACGACATACTTCCGTCAGATGCTGGGGATCTTCGACAACCGGGTGGAGCTCGCACTGGCCGGCTACAACGGCGGACCGGGCCGGATCGGACGCCTCTGGCGCGAACAGCAGTCCACGGGCGAGGTCGACCGCTTCCTCGAAGGCCTCACGATCGTCGAATCGCGCAACTACGTGAAACGAATTCTTGTCTTGGCAGAAAGTTACCGGAGCCTGTATTCCGATCTCAGCTGACCCGGGAAGGCCCCATCGTGGGGCTTCGCTATACTGGCTTCGCCGCCTGCTGGGCGGAGCTCATCCCGGGTCCATAGCTCAGCGGTTAGAGCAACCGGCTCATAACCGGCAGGTCTCTGGTTCGAATCCAGGTGGACCCACTGCATAAACCATGACCGATCTGATCTCGCAGCTCGTCCATCTCAGCCGTTCCATGCAGTCTTTGGCATCGGCCAGCGCGCTCCTCGCAGGAGTTCCCGAAAGCATGCGCGCGCTGCACGAAGAGTTCACTGCCGCCAAAGCGGAGCTCGCCCTGCTCGAAGCGAACGCGACCCAGGCCGCGCTCGACCGACGCCAGGCCGAGGCCGCCATCGCCGACGCGCAGGAGAAGCTCAAGCACTTTCAGCAGCAGGTCTCGAAGGTCCGCAACCAGCGCGAGTACGGCGCCCTGCTGACCGAGATCGACACCGTGAAGCAGCAGACCAAAACCCTCGAGGACGCCGCTCTCGCGGCGTTGACGCGCTCGGAGGAGATCGGCCAGGAGCTCGAGGAGCGCCGCGCCGTCTTCGCCGATCTCGACGCGCGGTATCAGGTCGAGCTGGTGAGCTGGGAGGCCGAGAAGCCCGTGGTCGCCGAACGCGCCGCGGTGCTCAAGGCCGAGGTCGAGGCGCTCGAAGTCGGCCTGCCGCGCCCGATCCTGGGGCATCTGCGCCGGATCTTCGAGCGCTACAAGGGCGACACTCTGGCGGTGGTGCGCAAAGTCGAGCGGCCGGGAGCGCAGGCGATCTGGCACTGCTCGAGCTGCAACTACCAGATTCGCCCGCAGGTGGCGGTGGAGATCCGCAGCCGCGGGACGATCGTCCAGTGCGAAGGCTGCAAGCGCTTCCTCCGCGTCGAAGAGAACGCCTGACCCCCTGACGGCCAGCGCGAGGGCTCGAGCCTTGGACGTCGCCTCCCCCGCTGGCCGTTACGCCGAGATCGAGCGCCGGATCCAGGCCGCTTGCGATCGCGCCGGCCGGAGCCGCGCGAGCGTCCGGCTGGTCGGCGCCAGCAAGCGGCAACCGCTCGAGGCGCTCGCCGCCGCCTATGCCTGCGGCCTGCGCTCGTTCGGCGAGAACCGGGTGCAGGAGGCCGTAGCGAAGGCGCCGCTCCTGCCGCCCGACATCGAGTGGCACCTGCTCGGACCCCTGCAGTCGAACAAGGTCCGCAAGGCCGTGGCGCTCTTCCACGTCGTGCATGCGATCGACCGTCCCGCCATCGCTTTCGAGCTCGACCAGGAGGCCGCCCGGCAGGGCCGGAGGCTCTCCGGCCTGATCGAGGTCAACCTCGGCGCGGAGGAGTCCAAACACGGCTTCGCGGTCGACGACCTGGCCGCCGATCTCGAGGTGCTCGCGCCGCTCGCCGTGCTCGAGCACCTGAGGATCGGCGGCCTCATGGCCATCCCGCCCCCGGGAGCCTCCGCCGAGGACTCCCGGCCCCATTTCCGCCGCCTCGCCCGTCTGCGCGACGCGCTCGCAGAGCGCCCCGAGTGGCGCGCCCGCGACTTCGCCGGCGAGCTCTCGATGGGCATGAGCGACGATTTCGAGGTCGCCATCGAGGAGGGCGCCACCCATGTCCGGATCGGCAGTGCGCTCTTCGGCGAGCGCCAGTCCTAGGCCGGCCTGTGGCATGCACACTCTCGTGTTACCCTCTGCCGTCCGGTGGCGAAGCGCCCGGCGCCCGCCGCGCGACGGATCGGAGACCAGGAAACGATGAACTTCGCGCAGGGTTTCGGTTTCAGTCTCTTGCAGCTCGTCTTCGGCGTGATGGATCTCTACACCTGGATCCTGATCATCCGGGCGCTCCTCTCGTGGGTCTCGCCCGACCCCAGGAACCCGATCGTCCAAATCCTCGCCCGGCTCACCGAACCTGTTCAAAGGCCACTGCGCAAGCTCGTGCCGCCGGAGAAACTGGGCGGGCTCGATCTCTCACCGATGCTCGCGATTCTGCTGATCCTGTTCATCAAGAACGGGATCCTCTACTCGCTCGGCGGGCAGCCGCGCCTGTTGTAGGGATCCCAAGGAGACGCCCGTGCCGATGCAGCCACTCGATATCCAGAAGACCCGCTTCGCACTCAAGATGCGCGGCTACGACCCGGTCGAAGTGGAGAACTTCCTCGCCCTCGTCGCCGAGGACCTGACCCAGCGCCTGGGTGAGATCGACCGGCTCGAGCGCGACAACCGCTCGTTGCGCGAGCGCGTCGCGCACTCGGAGGAGCGCGAGCGCCAGCTCCACGACGCCATCCTGCGCGGCAAGAAGGTCTCCGACGAGATGATCTCCACCTCGCAGCGCGAGGCGCAGCTCCTGGTGCGCGAAGCGGAGATCACCGCCGAGCGGATGGTCGGCCAGGCCGCCGAGCGCGCCGCCGAAGTCGAGAGCCGCATCGGCGAGCTCCGCATGCGCAGGAAGGAGCTGCAGCTCAAGTTCAAGAGCACGCTCGAGCTCTTCAGTCAGATTCTCGAGGCCGAGATGGAGGACGAGCGCACCGCCGCGACGGTCCACACCCTGCGCCGTTCGAAGAGCGGAGCGTGAACACGGCCAAGCCGGCGGAGCGCCATCTCTTCGGGCTCCCGCCCGGGACTGCGGACGATCCGCACAGCCGCACACTGGTGATCGCGCGGCTGCTCGAAGAGGGCAACCGCAACGAGCTCGCCTGGCTCGCCGCCGCAATGGGCCGGGAGGAGATCGCCGCCTTCGTGCGCGAGCACGGCGGGCGCAAGCTCTCGGCCCGCAGCCGCCGCTTCTGGAGCCGGGCCCTTCGAATCCAGTCGTCCGCACCTCACCCGCTCGCGGAGGGGCTCTGGCCGCTCGCCTGAACCCCTCCCGACTCGAGGCGCTCGCCCCCGGGACCCGAAACCTCCTGCGGGGACTCAGCGAGCGTCCCTGGAGCTCCGACTTCTATCTCGCCGGTTCCGCCGCTCTGGCCCTCTACCTCGGACACCGGCCTGTGCGTGACCTCGACCTCATGTCGCCCGCCAACCGGCTGGCGCCCCAGGATCGCCGCGACCTGCTCGCCGACCTGCTGGCGCTTTCGCCCGGCGCGCGCGTCGAGACCGCCCGCGACGGCTACCTTTCCGTCTGGCTGCCGACCCCGCCGAGTGGCCCGGATGCGCCCTCCCTGGAAGAGACCTCTAGCGACATCGCCTTGCGTCTCTTCTACTACCCCTATCCGCTCGTCGAGCCGCTCGGGCAGCAGGAGCTCGCCGTCGCCTCGGCGGTCGATCTCGGCCTCATGAAGCTCGGCGCGATCATCAGCCGGGGCAGCCGGCGCGATTTCGTCGACCTGCATCTGCTCTGCCGCGAGCTGCCGCTCGCCGGGCTCCTCGAACGCGCCGCCGAGAAGTTCGGGCACGTCGGCGACTTCGCCCTGCAGGCGATGAAGGGGCTGGCCGACACCGGCGCCGCCGCCGGCGAGCCGATGCCGGGTCTCGCTGCGGAGCTCGACTGGCAGGAGGTCGAAGCCTGGATTTCGACCGAGGTCGAGGCCGCCGGCCGGGAGCTCCTGCCGACACCATGACCGACCTCCTGATCGAGAACCTCGCCGAAATCGCCACGCCGATCGGCACGACCCCGCGACGCGGCGCCGAGCAGCGCGCCGTGCTGCGCCTGCGCGCTGGCTCAGGCAGCTCAGCTGGCTCGGCGGGCTCGGCGGGCGCGGCGGGCTCCACTGCCCCCGATGCCTCCGGCGTCGAGATCCTCTGCCGCGCCGGCCGCCTCGCCTTCGTCGGCAGCCGCAGCGAGCGCGAGCGCCTTTGGGGCGAGCTCCCCGGGACCGCCCGGCTCGACGGTCGGCGGATGACCGCAGTGCCCGGTTTCGTCGACGGCCACACCCATCTGCCCTGGGCCGGTTCGCGCGAGGACGAGTTCGTCCAGCGCCTCGGCGGGCGTTCGTATCAGGAGATCGCCGCGGCCGGCGGCGGCATCCTCGCGACCGTGCGCGCGACGCGCGCGGCCGAGGCTCCGGAGCTCGTCGAGCTCGCCCTCGACCGCCTGCGCTGGATGCTCTCGTGCGGCACGACGACCGCGGAGGCAAAGAGCGGCTACGGGCTCTCCCTGGGAGAAGAGCTGAAGCAGCTCGAGGCCATCCGGGCGGCGGGAGCGGCCCAGCCGGTCGAGCTCGTCCCGACGCTCCTCGCCGCGCACGAGGTGCCCGCCGACTATCGCGACCGGCGCGACGCCTATCTCGACCTGGTCTGCGAAGAGATCGTCCCGGCGGCGGCCGAACGGGGCCTCGCCCGCTTCTGCGACGTCTTCTGCGAAAAGGGCGTCTTTTCGGCCGCCGAGTCGCGGCGCGTGCTCGAGGCCGGTCGCCGCCACGGGCTGCTGCCGCGCCTGCACGCCGACGAGTTCGTGGATTCGGGTGGCGCCCAGCTCGCAGCCGAGCTCGGGGCCCTCTCGGCCGATCACCTGATGGCGGTCTCCCCGGCGGGCATCGAGGCCCTGGCGGCCGCCGGCGTGACCGCCCTCCTGCTGCCGGGCACGAGCTTCTTCCTCGCCAAGCGGATCTATGCTCCGGCGCGCCGCCTGATCGCCGCCGGAGTGCCGGTCGCCCTCGGGACCGACTGCAATCCGGGCTCCTCCTACACCGAGTCGTTGCCGACCATCGTCCAGCTCGCGGTCTTCGAGCTCGGCATGACGATCGAGGAGGCCTTGACCGCTGTCACCCTGAATCCCGCCTGCAGCCTCGGGCTCGGCAGAGAGATCGGCTCCCTCGAGGCGGGAAAGCGGGCCGATATCGTGCTGCTCGAGGCCCCAAACCTCCTCCATCTTGCCTATCATTACGGGGTCAACCCGGTGCGCTCCGTGATCAAGGCGGGCCGGGAGGTCTATCGCGCCGGCAATCTCGCCGCCGCCACGTCGGCCACGTCTCGTTCCATCCAGGGGATCCAATCATGAGCCTTTCGCTTTCTACCCTCGCCGGTTTCGCCGGCATCGCCTTTGGCGCCCTCTCGCTCGCCGGGCTCGCCTTCGCCAAGCCGCCCGGCGACACCCAACCGGGGGCCGCTGCACCCGAGTGGAAGAAGAACCCATCCGGTCTCGAGCTCCAGGAGTTGAAGGTCGGAGAGGGTGCCGAGGCCAGGTCCGGCATGACGGTCGAGGTGCACTACACCGGGTGGCTTCTCGACGGCACCAAGTTCGACTCCAGCCTCGACCGCGGCAAGCCCTTTTCCTTTCACCTCGGCGCCGGCGAAGTGATTCGGGGCTGGGACGAAGGGGTCGCCGGAATGAAGGTCGGCGGCAAGCGCAAGCTGCGCATTCCCGCAGAGATGGGCTACGGCGCCCGCGGCGCCGGCGGCGTCATTCCCGGCAATGCCACCCTGGTCTTCGATGTCGAACTGCTCGGCGTAAAGTAGCTTCCGGTTCTCCGTCCGGGAATGCCTCAAGGCCTCCCGGCTGTTTTCAGGAGCGACATGGCCATTTCGATCTTCGGCGGCGGGGGCCGGCGGCGCCTCGCGGGGAAGCACCACGCCCGGCACCGGGCGGCCGTCTCGCAGCGGCCGGCAGCGACCGCTACGGACGGCGAGACTCTCCGCCTGATGTCGCTCAATATCGCGCACGCGCGGCGCAAGGCCCAGCATCAGAGCCTGCTCAAGGACTCGACGATCCGCCGCAACCTCGAGCTCATCGCGGACGTCCTCGAGCGCGAGAAGCCGCACGTCGTGGCACTCCAGGAGGCCGATGGACCGTCTTTCTGGAGCGGCGGCTTCGACCACGTCGAGGCGCTCGCCGGGCTGGCTGGCTTCCCCCATGCCTTCAGGGGAGAGCACAACCGCGAGGTTCTCTCCCGCCTCGACCTCTCCTACGGCACGGCGCTGCTCTCCCACCTGCCCCTCGAAGCCACCCACTCGCACGCCTTTCTGCAGAACTGGCGCGACACCAAGGGGTTCGTCGCCGCGACCGTCGCCCCCGAAGCGCTCGCCGGCGAGCCGGTCGACGTGGTGTCGATCCACCTCGACTTCCTCGCCGACCGCGTACGGCGTCGGCAGGTCGAACAGCTCATCGAGCGTTTCCATGGACACGAAGGCCACCTGGTCGTCATGGGCGATTTCAACTGCTCCTGGAGCGAGCGCCGGCGCAGCCTCGATCTGTTGCTGCACGAGCTCAAGCTGCGACCGTGCAGGGAGTCGGGGGCAGCGACCTATCCCGCCTGGCGACCGCTCGTCCAGCTCGACTGGATTCTGGTGTCGGAGGGACTGGAGTTTTCGACCTACGCCACCCTCGACGACCGCGTCTCGGACCACCTGGGGGTGGTGGCGGAGGTTCACCGCCGGAGGTCGGCCCTGCACCCGCGGGAGCGGGTGCAGGTTCAGGCCAGGCGTTTGCCGAGCGTATCGCTCGCGTAGAGCACGAGCGCGCAACCGACCGGAAAGAGCAGCTCGTTGACGCTGCGAGCCGCGACCGCGCCGGCGGACAGTTGTGGCATCGCCTGAAAGGTCAGGACGAGCAACGGACCGCCGAACAGCAGGCCGCTCGCGAGGCCCACGCCGGCGTGCGCGGCGACGCCGCCCCAGACCTTCTTCGCGATCCAGCCGATCGCCAGACCCAGCACCGCGTACTGCAACCCCTTGATGCCCGCCACCAGCATCGGCGACGGCCCGGGGGCCGCTGCGGCCAGAAGGCCGAGCGCCTGCGAGGCGCCCTTGTGCAGGCCACGGGCGATGGCGAAGGCGGCGGGCGCGGCGAGGAGGCCCACCACCCCCATCACGACGCCGGTCGAGCGCGAGGCGGTGCGCGCCACGGCGAGCGCCACGCAGACGAAGAAGGACCACGAAACCTTCTGCACCAGGTCGGCCGTGAACGGCTTCGCCGCCAGCGCCCCGCCCGCGAGCGCCACGGAGCCGAGGATGAGCGCCTCGATGGCGAAGCCGAGCGCGATGGCGAGCCAGGCGCCCTTGAGAATCGACTGCGTCGGTGTGGACGACGGACTACCGATGGCGCCTGGAGCCCCCGGCGGTGACGGCTGAGGCTGGGGTGTGAGAGCGGGATCGGCGGACATCGCGGGAGCGCGGAACCTTATCGCACTCGCCGGGGTCGGCCGCAAGCACCCTCAGTGGACCTTGCGGCCTCCGGTCGGGTCGGCCGCTTCGGGAATCGGGCCGAACGCCTCTTCGTAGCGCGCCAGGTTCTGCGCCAGGGCCTGAACGATGCGCTTCAGGTGCCCCGGGCTGGTCACGATGCGGGCCGTGACCATCCCCTGCGGCGGCACGAGGTTCACGAAGTCGAGGATGAACTCCTCGCGGGTATGGGTGATCCGCAGCAGGTTCGAGTATCGCCCCTTCAGCTCCTCGTCCCCGATCTTGATGTTGAGGTTCTGGGCTCCGGCGTCCGGCTCACTCATGACTTCTCCTTTGAAAGTGGAGCTCGCCCGCAGTGTCGGCGCTGCCCGCCGCAGCGCCCGGGGCAGCGAAACGCCAGCGGTGTTCCGGCAGGTAGACCCCGGCGCCGCCCGCGGCACTGGTCACCGAGAAGGCGAGGAGCTTCCGGCGGTAGTCGTACGGCGCTCCGTCCTGCGCGTGGGCGGCGACATCGACGAGGTACTCCCCCGGCGCGAGGCGCAGGCTCGGGCATTCGAGGTTCACTTTGGCGCGGCCCGAGAAGCGCGCGCTCGCGAAGCCGTCGATGTCGGTGTTGGTGCCCCAGACCTCGACGCCGCGCGGCGAGAAGAGACCGACGCCGAAGACGACGTCGGTGAGCGGCTGGGCGGCCCGGGCCTCGATCTCGAAGGTCACCGCCTCGCCGCTCTCGAAGTGGTAGCGCTCGCCCCCCGCGCCGTCGAGGAGCCGCACGCCGATGACCTCGGCCGCGCCGGAGCCCCACCGCAGCACCTCGCCGACATCGTCCTCCGCGACGACGGCGGCGTGGACGCCCTCCTCTTCGCGCTCGCGCTCCTCCTTGGCTTCGCGGTGCGCGCGGCCCTCGTCTTCGGCGACGTTCTGGCGATAGCCGTCGACCACCCGGCGCGGGTCGCCGAGGAGGCGCACCCGGCCGTCGTCCAACCAGAGGACGCGCGAGCAGAGATCCTCCACCAGGCCGAGCGCATGGCTGACGAAGATCACCGTCCTCCCCGAAGCCAGCAGCTCCTCGATCCGGCGGAGGCAGCGGTGCGCGAACGCCTCGTCGCCGACCGCGAGGACCTCGTCGACGAGCAGGATCTCGGGGTCGGTGTGGATCGCCACCGCGAAGCCCAGGCGCACGTACATGCCGGAGGAGTAGTTCTTGACCGGCTCCTCGAGGAAGTCCGCCAGGCCGGAGAATTCGACGATGCGCTCGTAGCGGGCGTGGATCTCGCGCTTCGAGAGCCCGAGAACGGCGCCGTTGATGAAGATGTTCTCGCGCCCCGAGATCTCGGGATGGAACCCGGCCCCGAGCTCGATGAGGGCGGCGACTCGGCCGGCGGTCTCGAGGCTGCCGGTGGTCGGCTTGAGGATGCCGGCGATCATCTTGAGGAGCGTCGACTTGCCGGAGCCGTTGCCGCCGACGATACCGAACGCCTCGCCGCGCGCGATCTCGAAGGAGACGTCCTCGACGGCGGCGATGGTCTCGTCCCCCGCCAGGGCCTCGTCCCCGCGGCGCCCCAGCAGGGCGCTCTTCAGCGTCCGCAGCTGGAAGCCCTTCGCCGTCCGGCGATAGCGCTTGCTGACCTGCTCGGCGCGCACCGCCCAGGTCACAGGGCCTCCACGAGGGTCTCGCGCAGGCGGTTGAAGATCCAGCAGCCGATGAGCCAGGCGACGAGAGCGACGGCGCCCATCTCGAGCCAGAGCGCCGCCGGCGGAAAGCGCCCGGCGAAGAGCGCGTCCTGGTAGGCGAGGGTGAACGGCGTGGCGGGATTCAGTCGCACCAGCCGCCGCAGCGCCGGAATGCTCACCGCGGAGAGCGGGAAGAGCACCGGGGTGAGGAAGAAGAGCAGCGTGAGCGCGCTGGTCAGCAGGTCCTTGACGTCCTTGAAATGGGCGTGGAGCGCCGCGAGCGCGAGCGCCATGCCGGCGATGAGCGGCAGCTCGAGGAGGACGATCGCCGGCAGCGCCACGACCCCCCAGCCGCCGACGTCGAAGCCCTGAAAGCGGCCGAGCGCGACGCCCGCCGCGAGGACCGGCAGCGCGAGCAGCAGGTGTACGAGGTTCGCGAGCACGGGCACGATCGGCAGCAGCTCGGCCGGAAAGACGGCGCGCCGGATGAGGCCGGCGGAGGCCACCAGCGAGGTCGTCCCCTCGACGAGAGCTGTTGACAGCCAGATCCACGGGAAGAGCCCGCAGACCAGGAAGAGGGCGTAGGGCTCCGCTCCGGCGGCGCGCGGCTGGAAGACGATGCTGAAGACGAAGGTGTAGACCGCGAGCAGCAGGAGCGGCTGGACGAGCGACCAGAAGAAGCCGAGGATCGATCCGCGATAGCGCGCCTTCAACTCCCGCAGGGTGAGCGCGGCCAGCAGTCCGCGATGCCGGAAGATCCGGGAGGCGATGTCGATCGATGAGGTCAAGTAGACTGTTCCTCGTGTCCGTGACCCGCAAGCTTACCGTGCGCTGCCCCGAGTGCGCCGTCGAAATGGTGGTGGATGCCGCCACCGGGACGATCCTCGCGCACACCAAGCCCAAAGAGCCGCTCGCCGGCGGCCACGACTTCGACAAGCTCCTCGCCGGCCTCGACGCCGGGAAGGCTCGCGCCGAGGAGCTCTTCGAGCGCGAGAAGGCCGCCCTGGGCGACCGCGAGCGCCTGCTCGGCGAGAAGTTCAACGAAGCCCTGAAGCGCGCCCAGGAAGACCCCGACACCGGCCCCCCGAAACGCCCGTTCGATCTGGATTGAGGTCGGAAGACTTCGCCGACGCAGCGGCTCCGTCTCGGACACTCCGCCGACGTAGCGGCTCCGCCCGCTCTCCACGCCGGGCGATCGACCGGCATTCCGTGGTCTCGCCTTCCGGTTACAGCGGGAAGCTCAGGTTGTAGGCGAAGCGGCCGCGCTGGACGACGAGGAGGAGGCCGCCGCGGTCGAAGCCGCGCAGGACCTCGCGGCCGAGCGCTTCCGGGTCGGCGACTTCGTTGCCGTTCGCCCCGAGCACGACATCTCCGGCCTCGAGGCCGCGTTCGAAAGCCGCTGAGCCCCGCGCCACACCCACCACGACCAGCCGCCCGCGCTGGAGCTCGACCCGCAGCCCGACCGAGCGCTCGAGGAGGCGCAGCCCCATCCCGACTGGCGGCCGGATCGCCGCCACCGCGAACTTGAGCTTCTCCTTGCCGCGCAGCAGCTCGAGGAGGAGCGAGGTCGCGGGCGGCACGGAGTAGTAGGCCGTCGAGAGGTCCTCGCGCGAGTCGACCGCCCGGCCGTCGACCGCGGTGAGGAGGTCGCCGGCGACGATGCCGGCCCGCGCCGCGGGCGAGCCGTCGTCCACCCGGTCGACGAGCACGCCGCGCGCCACCGGATAGCCCTCGCGCACCGCGAGCTCCGGGTCGATCGTCACCAGCCGCATGCCCAACCAGAGGGGCTGCAGCTCGCCGAAGCGCAGCAGGTCGTCGACCACGCGCTGCGCGCGGTCGGCGGGAATGGCAAAGCCGATCCCGGCGCCCTGGACGATCGCCGTGTTGATGCCGATGACCTGGCCGTCGAGATTGACCAGCGGACCGCCCGAGTTGCCCGGGTTGATCGAGGCGTCGGTCTGCAGGAAGTCGGTGAAGAGCGCCCGCCGGCCGCCGCCGCCGACCGCGCGCCCCCGTGCCGACAACACGCCGGTGGTCACCGTGTGGGTGAGACCGAACGGATTGCCGATCGCCACCACGGTCTCCCCCATGAGGAGATTGGCGCTCTTGCCGAGCGGGGTCGCCGGGAGGCCCTTGGCCGCCACCTTGAGCACCGCGAGATCGGCGTCGCGGTCCGCCCCCAGGACCGTCGCCTCGAGCTCGCGGCCGTCGCGCATCGTGACCAGGATCCGCGACGCCCCCTCGATGACGTGCTCGTTGGTGACCACCAGCCCCGACGGGTCGACGATCAGCCCTGAGCCCAGCGACTGGCTCTTCCTCTGGCGGCTACCGCCGAAGAAGCTGCCGAAGAACGGATCGACCTCGCGCACGGTCGACTCGGCCGAGATGTTGACCACCGAGGGCGCGACGCGCTCGACCACTGCGACGACCGGCGTGCGCCGCGCCGAGGCGGTCTGGGCGGGGGCCGCCGCCGGCAGGCCGGCGAGCGCGAGAACGAACAGGGCAAGCATCGGGGCTCGTGTCGGAAGAGGGCGTCCTTTTCGCATGGCAGGGATCTTTCTAGCACGCCCGATGCCCGGTCGAAACGACACCCGCCCGAGAGGTGCCCTGAGAGGTGCCAGCCGCTTCCCCGCAGCTTCCCCGCAGTCCGGGCAACCCCCTGACCAAGGTGAGGCCCGGCGCCTGACCAGCGGCCATGTCGCCCCTGCCGCCGCCGCGCCAGACTCCCTTCATCCTGGAGGGAGACGACCATGGTCTGGTTCAACACCCGCACCGCCGCGAAAGAGACCCTGCCGAAGTCTGCGAGCCGCATCGGCGACCCCGTCCGCGCCGAACAACTCCTCACTCGCGCCCAGGAGGTCCGGGCCAATGGCGACCTTGCCGCCGCCCAGACGCTCGCCAAGGAGGCCCTCGACCAGGGCGTCCGAGCCCACGGCGAACGCCACGCCGCCCTCGTGCCGTTCCTCCTGGTCTACGCCGGCCTCCTCAACCAGTGCCAGGGCTGGGCCGCCGGCAAGCCCTTCTACGATCGCGCCCAGCGCCTGCGC
>JAGPDF010000094.1 GCA_018057705.1 Thermoanaerobaculia bacterium
GTGCGACCGCAAATGCGGCCATCCCGATCGCCCGTCGCGCGCGCGACGGGCATGAAGTGTCGAACATCGAAAGGAACCCCCGATTTCCTCCGAGTGTACAGAACGCGAGCGCGCCGTCCAGCACGGTTCGAAGTGGGGCTCCGAGCCGGCCGAAAACGACGGCCCGCGGCGGGTCGGCGGCGTGCGATCTCCTCATCCCGAAGGGATAAGACGCAATCCGCCGCCGCTATCTCGCAGCCGGTCACCCGGATGATCGAAAAAGAGGGACAGGCACCATTTATTGAAATAGTGCCTGTCCCTCTTTTTCAAGTTCCGCTCTTCCGGGAGCGCTTCGCGGGTCGGGTCGATCGAACGCCCGCTTCGCTGCGCCTGGCCCCGTGAGCGGCGGCATTGCGCATCGTTCTCTATCGAGGGGTGAGACCATGAGCCGCATGACCTGGAAACCGATCTGCATCGTCCTGTCGCTCGCCGCCTGCCGGATGGCGGCCGAAACCGCCGCTCTCGCGGGGGACGATCCCGCTGCGCTGTTCGAGCAGGCTCGCGCGCTCGATCGCCCGGAAGGCGGCCGCGAGACGCTGGTCGAGGCGGCAAGGCTCTACGAGAGCGCGGCCCGAGGCGGGCACCTCGCGGCGATGACCCGCGTCGGCATCCTGTACGTCATGGGCGAAGGGGTCGAAGAGGACGAAGCGCGCGGCGCGAACTGGATCCGTCGTGCCGCGGAAGCCGCCCATCCTCGCGCTCTGGGCGAATACGGCCTTCTGCTCGCCGAAGGCTGGGGGGTCGAGGAAGACGACGTGGCCGCCGTCGCCTGGTACCGCAAGGCTGCGGCCGCGGGCGACCCGCTCGGCCTGGCTCGCCTCGGGTTCGCCTACGAGCTCGGGGAAGGGATCGAGGCCGATCCGAAGCAGGCGAAACGTTGGTTCGTCGAAGCCCGCGCGGCGCTCGAGCGCGATCTCCGCGATCTCCAGACGACCGGCGATCCCGAGCTCGCCATGATGCTCGGCATCCTCCTCGACGAGGGGCTGGGAGGCCGCACCGACGACGGGCGTGCGGTGGCGCTCTACCGGCAGGCCGCCGAGGCCGGGCACGCCGAGTCGCAGTTCTATCTCGCCGGCATGCTGCTCGAAGGCGAGGGGACGAAGCGAAACGCCAGCGAGGCGATCCGCTGGTACATCCGGGCCGCCAATCAAGGTGACGACGAAGCGATGGAGGAACTGGCTCGAATCTACGCCGAGGGCGATGGCGTCGACGGCCCCGCTCATGTCTACTGGAGCGCCCGGGCCGAGATCCTCGAGCTCGAGGCCGAGGACGATCCGGATCTGCCGAACGACCAGGAGCGCAAGCTCGAGGCCGAGCTCCGCGCCCACCTACGCGCCTATGAGACGACCCACCCCGAAGTCGCGCCAAGCCGCTGAAAGGGCACCGGTCCGCTCCCTCTCTCTCCCTGCGCCGCGGCAATTGGCGGTAATTGGGGACAGTCCCCAATTACGGTCCCGCAGAGGTGTCAGCGGAAATTGGGGACTGTCCCCAATTTCCGCAAACGACTGAGGAAGCGAGGCTTAGCGAAAATGGGGACTGTCCCCATTTTCACCATTTTCACCCATTCTCAAAGGGGACAGCGAGGCCTCAGGGGCGGCAATCGAGCCGGTGCGCGCGAACCGGCTCGACAGGTGCTGGACAGGTGCTGGACAGGTGCTGGACAGGTGCCAGCCTCTCTTCTGGACAGGTGCCAGCCGCTCTCCCAGCCTCTCTCCCGCTCTCCCGTCAGGCTCCTACGGGACCGCCGTGCTCCAGGCGCCGGTCGTGCCGGTGACGTAGCCGTCGGCGAAGATCAGCGTCGGGAAGTAGGAGAGGAGGCTGGTGCCGTTGAAGTGGGTCGCCGCCCCGACGATGGCGCGCAGCGGTGCCACATTTCCGGTCGCGGTGCGGGGGAAGAAGAGGAGCGCGTCGTTGGGACTCGAGCGCAGCACGGTGAGCTCGCCGGCTCCGCCCGCGCCGGCGAGCGGATCGACGTCGAGGCCGTGGACCGCGAGGAGCCCCGTCGCGGCCCCCGAGAGCACGCGCAGCGGCGCGACGTCGCCGGACGCCTCGCGGGCGAAGACGCGGATCGACGCCTGGTTGACGACGAAGACCTCGTCGTGGAGCGGATCGACCGCCACGATCGACGGATCGGTGAGCCCGGTAGCCGGACCCGAGATCGAGCGCAGCACGCCGACCGTGCCGTTGCCGAGGAGCGGCAGGAAACGGATCGCCGCCGCCCCCGGGGTGCGATCGGTGATCACCACCTCGTTGTGCACCAGGTCGAGGTCGAAATCGAGGGTCGACGTGGGCCAGGCGGGCGAGGTCGCGAGCGTTCGCTGCGGCGCGACGTTGCCGCCTCCGCCGACGGCGAAGACCAGGAGCTCGCTCGCGTCCTTGGAGAGCACCCAGAGGTCGCCGCGCTCGGGGTCGAGCTCGAGGTCCCACGGCGTTGCGATCGTCGTCGTCGCGCCCGCGATCGTGCGCAGCGGCGTGGTCGGGCCGTCCGCTGCGAGGTCGAAGACGAAGATCTCGTCGGGTCCGCGCGCGGCGACGAAGACCTCCCCCCGGCCGACATGGACCGCGACCGAAGAGGCCAGGTCCATGAAGCCCGGCGTCGCGGTGATCTCCTGCAGCGGCGACTGGTCGCCGCTGGTCGCCGGGTCGAAGACCAGCACCGAATCGGCGTTGGCGTTGGCGACGTAGACCTGCGCCGCAGCCGCTTTCACCATCGCCAGGACGACTGCGACCGCAAAGCACGTTCCCAGCCTCCGTCCGCCAGCCCCTTGCGTCCGCTCTCGAGTCATTGCTTCCTCCGGAAAGAACTCCTACCGGAACTACGCGCAAGACCGGCGCGAAACAGGACAGGGAGACGGGCCCCTCGCTGCGACCTCCGACTCCGGACCTCCGCTCAGTTCACTCCCGCCGCTTCGGAGACAGGTGCCAGGCGCTTTCACGGGCCACCAAAGCTCCGCCCCCCGCAGCTGGGGACATGGAACCGCCCCAAGGCGACTGCTTCGCTCGACCTGCAACCACCCCAGGGCGGGTACGTGTCCCCGGCGTACCTCAGGGGACTCAGGTTCCACTGGCTCTCCGACGCCGTGCGGAATCGAGAGCTCGGGCAAGTCCGCGTAAGTGAAGCCGCACGTAGCCGCTGCCCAGGCGCCGTTGCCGTCGTTGTTCTGCTGGAAGTTCTGAAGCGGAAAGGAACGCAGAACCCGGCGCGCCGGGACATGTTCCTTCCCGGCGTGTCGCCTTTCGGCGCGCTTCGCGTTCTGAAGAGCAAGGAGCCCGCACATGACCGATCCCCGCCTGCCCTCGCTTCGACCCCGTCGACCCCTTCGGCCCCTTCGACGCCCCCACTCGTTGTCCGCCTGCCCGGCGCTCGCATCGCTCTCACCGCTCTCATCGCTCTCATGGCTCTCATGGCTCCTGCCGATGATGCTCCTCGCCCTCGGAGCGAGTCCGGCCCAGGCGCAGCTCTGGGACGCCCGCGATCGATTCCTGCCGGTGCCCAGTATTGCGGAGCAAGAATTCATGCGCTACGGAGAGGTCGTCGCGAGCTGCGATTGGGACGGCGACGGGCGCGCGGATCTCGCGGTCGGGATGCCCGACTACAGCAACGACGCGGGCGCGGTCTTCTTCTTCCGCATGGACCCCCAGGGCTCGCCGGTTTTCGTCCGCGCCGTGGGTACAGTCAACCAGGAGAGTCTCGGTGCGTCCGTGGCGTGCGGCGACTTCGACGGCGATGGCGACGCCGAGGTGGCGGCCGGAGCACCGGAGTTCGCGCTCGGCGGCATCGAGGAGGGGCGCGTCGTGCTGTACGACTGGGTGGCAGGCACGATGGTCGATACAGGCGAGTTCCGGCAGAGCCTGGCTGGCGTGGCGGGGGGGGCGGAGGACTTCGACGAGTTCGGAGGCAGCCTCGCGGTGGGCGACTTCGACGGCGACGGTGCCGACGATCTCGCGGTCGGCTCTCCGGGGGAGGACGTCGGCGCGACGGACGCCGCGGGCGCGGTGACGTTCTTCTACGGCGAGCTGGGAGTCGGGCTGGTCGTCGCCGGCAACTCGATCTGGCACAAGGACACCACCGGCGTCGTCGGCGATCCCGGCGAGGGCGAAAATGTGGGACTCGCGCTGGCCGCGATCCGCAACGACTGCGACGCCTTCGACGACCTCGCCGTGGGCGTACCGGGCCAGACGGTCGACGGGGTCGAGGATGCCGGCGCGGTCTATGTCGTCCAGGGAAGTGCGGGCGGTCTCGTCCACGCAACCAGCTTCGTCCTCGACACCACGAGCTTCACCCAGGAGGGGGCCTCGCCGCCGCACCTTTCGGACCGGTTCGGCTCGACACTCGCCTCGGCCGGCGCCTACTTCCCCGGCGCCTGCGGGACGATCGCGATCGGCGCGCCAAGGCGCGAGGTTGGGGGCGTCGACGGCGCCGGCGCGCTCTACCTCCGAGGGGAAGGTGGCGGATCGACGCGCTATTTCACCGCCGCAGACTTCGACGTGGCGCCGGATCCGCAAGACAATTTCGCCGAGTCCTTCGCGTTCGCGGATTTCAACGCCGACGGCCGCCTCGACCTGGTGGTCGGAATGCCCGGCAACGATCCGGCGCTGTCGAACTTGACCGGCGGCGTCTTCGTCGGGCTTTCCAACAGCGGGGCGGAACCGGATCCGGGCAACGCCCAGCTCATCGTGCCGCGCTCCACCCTCGGCCTCTTCGAGTTCGTCACCGACGACGGCAGCTTGGGCGAGGCGCTCGTCAGTGCCGACTTCGACGGCGACTCCGTGCCCGACCTCGCGGTCGGCCTGCCGACGGCCGACTACGGCGACCTGACGAACGTCGGCGGCGTCCAGATCCTGTACGGCGGCCTGTTCGCAGCCGACTTCGAGGGTGGCAACGACAACGAGTGGTAGCCGCGCCCTCCCCGCACCCGGGGACCTGGAACCGCCCGAGTGAGTGCCCCGCAGCCGGGGACATGCTGAAGCCCGTCACCACAGCCCGAACCGTGCCCCGCAGCCGGGGACACGCTGAAGCCCGTCACCACAGCGCGAACCGTGGCCCGCAGCCGGGGACATGCTGAAGCCCGTCACCACAGCGCGAACCGTGCCCCGCAGCCGGGGACATGCTGAAGCCCGTCACCCTTGCTGCGGCAGCCCCACTCCAGCCGACCGGGCTGGAGCGTGTCCCCGGCGTACCACTAGCCCCCCAGAAACGTGTACCTGTCCCGGATTTCCCGCCTCAGGGGCAGAGGTGAGCGGGATCGGCGATCTGGCTGACCGCGAGCACCGCCGGTGTCGGCGCCAGCGTGGCGGCGCGGAGCACCGTGATCGTGCCGCTGCGCGCCGTCGCTTCATGGGCGTTGCCGAAAACGCGCCACGTCAGCGATTGTGGCAGGCCCGTGCCGACACCCGAGCTGCCGCCGAGGATGGAGAGCCAGCCCGGGGCGCCGCCGAGATCGACCACCGTGTCCCAGGCGCAGCCGGCGGTCGCCGTCACGTCCGCCGTCGCGGTCTTCTGGACGCACATGCTCAACGGGTGGCTGGTCGGCAGGCGGATGTTGAAGTGGACGGCGATCGGCGAGATCGCGAACTCGCAGAGTTGGAGCTCCACTATCTTCCCGGCCGCGGGGCTCGTCGAAGTCCCATCGTCGACCGTGAAAGCGAGCGTTCGCGGGCCGGGTGTCGGAGTCGCGGCGGTGTCGTCCCAGGTGACCGAGCGCAGACAGGTCTCGTAGACCGAAAGCGGCTGGCTGCCGCTGATCGCGAGACTGTTCGGCCCCGGGGTCACGACGAGACCGGCGCAGTCGGGTCCGTCGAGCACCTCGGAGAGGCCGTCCGCAGGGTCGAGGATCGTCACGCTGGCCGCGGCGAGGTTGGCGCTGTCGGCGTCGCTGACGACCAGGGCGCTGTCGACCGGCTGCGGCCCGGTGCCCTCGATGGCGAGGGTCGTGCCGGCGCTCGTGGTGACCACGGGAACGCCGGCGAGCGGCCACTGCGAGATGTCGCCGCTCTCGAAGCCATCGCTGAAGATCAAGGTCCCGGCGAGAAGTCCGGAAGGCGCCGCCAACGCGGGCAGCACCAGAAGCAGCAGCAGCGCCCCGACCCGCCCGAGGCGCAGCCGCAGCTCGCAAAACGAAAGAATCGCCACGCCGGATACCTCCAGGGTCGAAGACTGGGCGGCACTGTAACACCGCGGCGTACCGCGAGCCTGCCCCGCTGGACTCGCCTCCCCCCGGCAGCTGGGGACATGTCACCGCACCGACGAGTCCCGCAGCTGGGGACATGGAACCGCTCCAAGCCAGCGGTCGACCGACTCCAGCTCGCCCCAGAGCGGGTGCGTGTCCCCGGCGTACCTCGCGACCTGCCGCTACCTCCGCGCCCGCTCGATAGCCACCGCAATCTCGCTGGGCTTCGCCTCGAGAGCCAGCAGCGCGCGGATCATGAGGTCGAGCGAAACCGACGCGTCGGCCGCCTCCATCTTGGCGACTCGCGACTGGCTCGAGCCGATGCGACGCGCCACCTGCGTCTGCGTGAGCCCCGACCGGGTTCGCTGCTCGCGGAGTGTCTTCCCGAGCCCCAGTCGTAGCTCGACCAGCGCTTGCTCGACCGCGTCGAGGCCGAGAAACTCCGCTGCCGATCCGACTCTCCAGCCGCGGGCTTCGAGCTCCTTCTGGCGCGCTCTCTTCATACAATCGATGCTATGTCAGATCAGACATAGCGGCACGAGGCAAGGGCCGACTCACTGCCAGATCCGCACGCTGGTTTCCGTCTTAGCGTGTATGCCAGAGAGCGAACGAGGCTCGAAGGCCGATCGAGGCCATCTCGAAGAGGAGACTCGGTGCGTCCATCAGCGCCTGCGGGAGGGTACGAAAATTGACGAGTTTTAACCTATGGGTTAATCTTTGCGCCTGCGACGGCTGAAACTGCGCAGTTGGGCAGTCTTGGCCGCCTGCTCCGACAGAGGTGACTGCCTATTGACGGAGTTCCTGCAGGGCCTGGAAGGAAGACTCGGCAAGCAGGCACGGAGAGCCTGGAGCCTCCTGGATGTCGTCGCCAGCATAGGGCCGCCGCGAAACACGGACGTTTCCCACCGCCTCGCGCCAGACATCTGGGAGTTCATTTCCGGCGATCTGAGAATTCTCTGGTTTTATGACGAACGAAAAGTCGTCGTCTGCTCTCATGGATTCGTGAAGCAGCGCCAGAAGACGCCGAAGGCGCATCTCGAGCAAGCCGAGGCCGTTCGCAGCCGCTATTTCGAAGCGAAGTCGAAGTCTGCATTGCGGATCGATGACGAGGAGATCGAGTCCTGGTGAAGAAGACCTTTCGGGAGTGGAGTCAGGAGGCGGAGGCCGATCCCGTCTATTGGACGGAGCGCGCGATTCTCAGAGTCACGGAGGAGATCTTCGTCGCGATGGAGAAGCGGGGCATGCAGAGGTCGGAGCTCGCCCGCCGCCTCGGAACCAGCCCCGCCTATGTGACGAAGATACTCCGCGGAAAAGCCAACTTCACTCTCGAGAGCCTGGCTCGAATCGCTCTCGCGCTGGGCGGGGAGTTCGAGTTTCATTTCTTGCCTCACGATGTGCGCACCCCTCGCTTCAGCTCGGCGGTCAGCGAGCTTTCCGAGCCGACCCTTCGGACGCCTGCGCCCAAGCAGAGGATTCAAAAGCCCCGATCGAAGATCCAGCCCCGCCGCTGAAGAGCCTGCAGCGAACGCTCCGCTGCCGCTCACTCCCACTCCCCGCAGCCGGGGACATGGAACCGCTCCAAACCGGCGGTCGACCGACCAGCGATCGCCCCAGAGCGGGTACGTGTCCCCGGTGTACCCCCAGGGTCCGGTGGCCTAAGGCGCAGTCACCGTCGCCGACCAGTAGCTGGGGGAAAGCGTCGCGTTCCCGAAGCCGTCCGCGAAGAGCGCGCTGTAGAGCGCCGTCACGCTCCCGACGCTAAGGAGGGTTCCGTCGTCCTCGTTCAACGCTCCCACCGCGAGATCGGCGAGGCCGTCGCCGTCGAAGTCGCCGGTCGTGAGTGCGTGGCCCCATCGGACCTCGTGGATGTCGTCGCCGCGGGGGATCTCCTCCTGCCCATGTTCGAACTGCCGGGCGGGCGACTCCCCGGCGTAGATGCCGAAGCCCTCTTCGCCCAGCAGGACGACGACGGCGCCCTCCCGGATTCCCTCCACGGTCTCGTTGGGAACACCGATCGCGAGATCGTCGAGGCGATCGCCGTTGAAGTCGCCCACCGCCAACGCATCGCCGAAGAACTCGCCCGGCAGGCTCGCACCGCCGCCGAAGATCTCCCGCGCGGTCAGACGCTCGGCCGTCGCGAGGTCGAAAGTGCCGGTCGTCCCCTGGAGCACGTACACCGCTCCGGTGTTCGAGAGCGGGCTGTCGTCCTCGGGTACGCCGATGACCAGATCGTCGAAGTCGTCGTCGTTGAAGTCTCCGCTCGCCAGCCGCCGCCCAAAGGAGGAGGCCTGGGCCTCGCTTGGTCCTGCGATCAGCTGGTCGCGCCCGGTCGCCCCCAGACCGCCCGCGGCGCCGAAGAGAATGTGCACCGCGGCGGGCGCGAAGGAGCCGAAATTCTCGCCGGGCACCGCGGTCGCGAGGTCGTCGAAGCCGTCGGAGTCGAAGTCGCCGACGGCGAGCGCGGCGCCGAAATGGTCGTCGAGGTCGGCCGTATCGTCGATCCCCGTGGAGTCCTGATCGAGCCGGTACGGCACCGGGGCGAGCCCGAGCGCCGTCCCCGCGCCGCGGAAGACGCGCAGGATCCCGGCCTCCGCGAAATCTCCCACGGCATGATCGGGCACGCCGACGACGAGATCGGCGAAGGCATCGCCGTCGAAGTAGCCGCAGGCGATGATCTCGCCGAAGTGCAGGTTGGATTCGGGGAGCCCCGTCGCGGTCGACTGCCCGACCGTGATCGCCGGCGCGGCCGGGAGCCCGGAGGCCGAACCCAGATAGACCGCGACGACGCCGGCGTCGGGGAAGTTGAACGTCGAGAGCTGGCGGTCCTCGTCGGGCACCCCGACCGCGAGGTCGCCGATGCCGTCGCCGTTGAAATCGCACGCGGCGAGGGCCCGGCCGAACTCGTCATCGACCTCGGCGCCGCCGGTGGTGAACTGCCCCAGCACGGTGGGCGGGGAGACCCGATCCAACCCCCGCCCACGGACGCCGTAGCGCACCACGACCTGGCCGCAACCGTTGACGACCGGAGCTGGCCCGCCGCTCTCCGAAACGCCGGTCGCGAGATCGTCGACCCCATCGCCGTTGAAGTCGGCCGACGCGGAGGCGAACCCGAAGAAGTCCGCGCCGAAATCGTTCGCATTCGGCAGATCCGCCCGCCCGAACCGCTGCGCCCGCACGGTGGAGAGGCCGACGGAAGGCAGCTCCACCGCCCCCGCGGCTCCGGTGGCTCCGGTGGCGCCCGCGCTCACCAGGCAGGCGAGGGTCGCGAACCCGACAAGGGGTGCGAGTCGTGAGACAACCCTCCACGAAAATCGAGAATCCGTCGTCCGCGCGTTTGCCAAGATCTCCCCCGATTCTCCCGGCTGCCGACGGGCCGCCGAAGGGTTTGCCTGGGAGTTGGATCGAGATCGGCGCTAGAAACCCGACACCGCAAGCCCCCCGCAGCCGGGGACATGGATCCGCCTCCAACTAGCGCCGAGCCCCCCCCTCCGCAGCTGGAGAACCGCCGCACCCCGCAGCCGGGGACATGCTGAAGCCCGCCACACCCGCCGCGGCGACCCAACCCCAGCCC
The DNA here is from genome assembly GCA_018057705.1 of Thermoanaerobaculia bacterium. NCBI lineage: Bacteria > Pseudomonadati > Acidobacteriota > Thermoanaerobaculia > Thermoanaerobaculia bacterium. The sequence continues at coordinate 9,781 of JAGPDF010000094.1, forward strand.
CCGGGCTGGAGCGTGTCCCCGGCGTACCACCGCGATCTGCCGCTACCTCCGCGCCTCTCGATTTCCCGGCCTGGACCCGCGAGATGTCAGCGCTCGATTCCGTCTTACCTCCTGGGTAAGCAGATCGGAGGCAGCACCGCGGCCTTCGAAGGCGACCTCCAGGGCGCCCGCGGCAGGGGCCCGCAAGGTTTTTGAATCTGTCCCGGCGAGGAGGAGCGGTGACCGAACAGGTCGAGCTGGCGGCGTTCGAGATGAAAGTGGATCCGGAGAAGCTGATTGGCTACCTCCTTTCGGATTCGCATCCTCTCGGGCAGCGGAAGGCCAGGTACTTCCGGGCGCTCGGCTTTCGAGCCGAGACTCCTCTGGAGCTCGAGGAGGCATTTGTCGTGCACGCAAGAGAGAATCCGCTCGCGAGTCGCGAAGAGACCCAATTCTGGTCAAACTACGTCGTCGACGGGCCGTTCCGCGATCGCCGATCACCGAGCGGCGAGCCGGTCGAACTCAGGTCGGTATGGTTCGTCGAAACCGGAACGTCCGTCGCGAGATTTGTAACGGCTTATCCGATTGGGAGGGGGAGGCTATGAGCGAAGCAGCCGAGATGCGGGAGCTCGAAATGGTCGTCCTGCGACGAGACCTCCCGGGAGCGAGGCTCGAAGCCGGGGACGTCGGAACCGTCGTACTGGCGCACGCCGGGGGCGCCGGCTTCGAAGTCGAGTTCGCCACGCTCGCCGGTGAGACGATCGCCGTCCTCACCGTGCCCGCCGAAGACCTCCGCGCCGTCGCCCCCGACGAGATCGCGCACGTCCGCCGAGTAGCGTAGACGCATCCGGAATCGTAGAAAGGTCCCACCCCCGCAGGAAAATGGGGACTGGCTCCCGCCCCGCCGTGCGCCGCCCCGCGCAGCCGGAGACATGCAGCCCCCGCCGCCGCCCGCAGCTGGGGACACGGAACCGCTCCAAGCCAGCGTTCGACCGACCCGCGACTGCCCCAGAGCGGGTACGTGTCCCCGGCGTACCTCCAGCGCGCAGAGCTGGTCACAAGCCGTGACCACCTCAACTTGAGGTCACAAATTGTGACTTCAAGTTGGGGATGCTTCGCAGTGGTGCGCCCTTCCTCCTACGCAGCTGACAGCCGCTTGACCCGCAGCGCCGGCCGCCTCTTCTCGACCTGCCAGAGATCGAACTGCAGCTGCTGGGCGAGCCAGCTCTCGGCGCTGGTGTCGAAGGCCAGCGACAGCCGCAGCGCCATCTCGGGCGTGATCCCGGCGCGGCCGTTGATGATCGCCGACAGGGTCTTGCGGCTGACGCCGAGGCCCTTGGCAGCTACCGTCACGGTGAGCTCCAGCGGCTCGAGGCAAAGGGCCTTCAGCACTTCGCCAGGATGGGGCGGGTTATGCATCTTCATGGTCGCCACCTCAGTGATAGTCCTCGTAGTCGACTTCATCCGCGTCCGTGCCGGCGAAGACAAACGTCACACGCCAGTTGCCGCTCACCCGGACGGACCAGCTCCCCGCTCGATCTCCGGAGCGCGGATGCAAGACCAGCCCGGGGAGATTCATGTCGCGGGGTGGTGATCAGAGGGGGGCGACATTCAATCGGCCCAGAATCAGGCTCCTCTTTGGTCGTTTTTCGGGACTTTCCCTCAGCTCGCTCCGCTCGCGCCCGCACCGCAGCAGCGCTTGAACTTCTTCCCGCTGCCGCAAGGGCAGGGTTCGTTCCGGCCCACCGTGGGGGAGGAGGTCGCCGGCGCGGCGCTCGGGTCCGGGTTCGACCAGTACGCCTGGATCTTCGTGACCGCCGGCCCCACGTCGCGCGTCCAACGCTCGACCTGCGACTTCCGCGGCGCGGGTCCGCCATCGTCCTCGAGGCCCAGAGCCAGGATGGGCGTGAACCACTTCGGCCGTTCGTCGATGCGCTCCGACCACGCATCGGATTCGAAGCGCGTCCCCGCCATGAAGCCGCTGCACCAATTCGTCGCGGCCTCGACGTCGCCCTCCTCGAAGAGCGGCTCGAACTCTCCCGCGCCCGGCGCGAGCGCCGCCGCCACCGAATCGTGGAGCCGCATCACGAGCCCGAGAATGTGCTCCTTCTCTTCGGAATTCTCCCAGATGGGGGAGTTCTCGCCGCGATCGACATCCCAGATCCACGGCGTCCACTCGGACGGCTCCACCCGGCGCGGGCTCGCGACGACCGCCGCAAGAAACCCTTCGAGGCCGAAGATGTCGAGCGAGCTCTCGACAATGGCCGGCGACGCGAGAAAGCGGTCGAGCTCCGTGAGCTCGTCTCCTTGAACGTCAGAGCCGTGGTCGTGGCTGGGGTCGTGGCTTTGCTCGTGGCTGTGACCGTGATCGGGCGGAATCGTGCGCGACATGCGGAGTCTCCGGAGGCGTCGAGGCCGGACGATTCTACGCCGCGCTCGAAGATCCAGCCCCGCCGCCGAAGAGCGCACACCCAAGGCTCCGCTCGGAGTGCCAGGCGATTTCCCGACCCCAGCCCGAACTGTGCCCCGCAGCCGGGGACATGCTGAAGCCCGCCGCCCTTGCAGCGGCTGCCCCACTTCAGCCTGCCGGGCTGGAGCGTGTCCCCGGCGTACCTCGGCGAAGTCAGCAACAGGCCCTTTCCCCGCCGTTTCTGCTTGAAGGCGGTAGAATCTGCGTGCGAGCCCAAGGGAAGGAGTCGCCATGAGCGTACCGACGCGGCCAGCGATCGAGATTCCGCACGACGAGATCGTCGACTTCTGTCGCCGGCATCGCGTCCGGAAGCTCGCGCTCTTCGGTTCCGTTCTGCGCGACGATTTTTCCTCAGCAAGTGATGTCGACGTGCTGGTCGAGTTCGAACCCGGGACGCGGATGGGTTTGCGCTTCTTCTCCCTGCAGGACGAGCTCTCGAAGATTCTCCGCCGCCAAGTCGATCTCAACACCGAAGGGTTCCTCTCGCGTTACTTCCGCGACGAGGTGCTGGCGGAAGCCGAAACTATCTATGACGCGGCATGACGACCGCATTCGCTTGCGCCACATGCTCGACCATGGGCGCGAGGCTGTCGCCATGGTCCAAGGGCGAAGCCGAGCCGATCTCGATCTCGACCGGCAGCTGAACCTGTCGATCGTGCGGCTGCTGGAAATCGTCGGAGAAGCGGCGGCGCGCGCCACCCCAGAGATCCGGGCAGATCTGCCGGATCTACCCTGGGCGGAGATCGTCGGACTCCGCCGTTCGCTGCCGAGCGAGTCATTCACGGCTACGACCGGGTCGACTTCGACATCGTCTGGGAGGTCATCGTGAGCGACCTCCCGCCGATGATCGAAGCGATCGACCGTTACCTCAATCTGGACTCGGAGCGCGAATGATCGCCGCTTTCGCAGAGCTCGAAATGGTCGTCCTGCGACGAGACCTCCCGGGAGCGAAGCTCGAAGCCGGGGACGTCGGAACGGTCGTCCTGGCACATGCCGGGGGCGCCGGCTTCGAAGTCGAATTCGCCACCCTCGCCGGCGAGACGATCGCCGTCGTCACCGTGCCCGCCGAAGATCTCCGCGCGATCGCCCCCGACGAGATCGCGCACGTTCGCCGCGTCGCATGAAGGCGTCGTTCCGCTCGCTGCCAAACAAGGAGGCCTGAGATGGAACGTGTGACTTCGGTGCGAGCGCTCCCAACCTACCGCCTCGAAATCGAGTTCTCCGACGGCGTCCGCGGAGTCCTCGACTACGAGGACCGGCTCTTCGGCCCGATGATGGAGCCCCTGCGCGACCCGGCCCGCTTCGCTCATGCCTCCGACACCGGCATCGACGAGTGGAGCGTCATCTGCTGGCCGAACGGCGCCGACCTCGCCCCCGACGCCATCTACGACCGCCTCAAAGCCGGAGCCGCTGGCGCCCGCTGAGGCCACGCCGAAGTAGCTCCGATCAAGCCGCCCCCGCAGCTGGGGACATGCTGAAGCCCGCCACAACCTCGCGGCGGCTCGATCCAATCTGCCGGGCTGGGGCGTGTCCCCGGCGTACCTCCAGCGCCAGATCCAGGCGCCAGATTCCGTCCTCGGTACACGATAACAGTGCACACTGTCCTAGTGTAGGATACGGAAGTGGAATAGGAGTCCGTCCATGAAGAACATCACCTTGAGCGCCGAAGAGCACCTGATCGAGGCCGCGCGGGCGCGCGCACAGGCGGAGAACACGACGCTCAACGAGCAGTTCCGGCGGTGGTTGGCCGACTATGCGCAGCGCCGCCATCGTGCCGCGGCCGCCATGCAGGTCATCGCCGAGCTCCGCGGGACGCTGCGCACCGGGGGGCGTAAGTTCAGCCGCGACGAGATGAATGAACGCTGACTTCCTCGACTCGAACATCCTCGTCTACCTCTTCGACGAGACCGACCCGCGCAAGCAGACGATCGCCGCCGGGCTCGTCGAGAAAGGTCTCGAGTCGGGAAGCGCGTGCATCAGCTTTCAGGTCGTCCAGGAAACGCTGAACGTCCTGACGCGCAAGCTCGCGCAGCCGGCCACGCCGGCGCAGGCGGAGCGGCTGATGGACGAGGTCCTCCTGCCGCTCTGGCGCGGCGCGCCGAGCCCGGCCTTCTACCGCCGCGGCCTCGAGCTCCAGGAGCGCTACAGCCTCTCGTTCTACGACGCCCTGAATGTCGCCGCCGCCCTCGAAGCCGGCTGCACCCGCCTCCTCAGCGAGAATCTTCAGCACGGCCTGCGGATCGAACGCTTGACGGTCGAGAACCCCTTCAAGAGCTGAAAAGCGCCCTCCGCGCCCCGCCGCCGGGGACAGCCAATCGCCCCGCCGCCCCCCGCAGCTGGAGACATGGTCCCGAGCGGAAAATGGGGACTGGCTCACTAGTGTCCCAACGTTAGTCGAACAGAATCAGTTGTTTGGCTTCGAGGTCTTCCATCTCTTCGTAGATGGATCGCGCAAGTAGCTGATCTAGCTGGGTTCGCTCGAATAGCGTGAGGCTCAGGAT
>JAGPDF010000095.1 GCA_018057705.1 Thermoanaerobaculia bacterium
GCGTCGCTCGACCGCCACTGGAACTTCGACGACACCCGCGCCCGCACCGAGCTCGGCTGGCACCCGCGCGGCCTCGAAGAGGGCCTCGCCATCACCCTCGACTACCTGCGCAAGCAGGAGGCGGCGAAGATCACTCCCTAGGTCGTTGTTGCGCGTTGCGCAACGCGCTATACATGAGGACTATCACTGATGAGCATGCACAACCCCCCCCATCCCGGCGAGTTCCTCACGGCGGTCTACATGGAACCGAACGGTCTCAGCGGGCGTGAGCTGGCCGGCAAGCTGGGCGTCTCTCCGTCGACCTTGAGTCGCGTCCTCCGCGGGACGAGTGCCGTCAGTCCCGAGATGGCCCTGCGCCTGGAAAAGGCGCTGGGCCGTTCGGCAGAGAGCTGGCTCGCCTTGCAGGGGAACCACGACCTCTGGCAGGCGAAACAGCACGTGAAGCTGCGCGGCGTCAGCAAAGTGCGCCTTACCGCCGCCTGAGGCAGCCTGCGTAAGGCTCTGCCAGCCGATGTGCCAGTAGGTAGTGTCGTCGTCGTTCGACGTCTTCAGGAGAGCCGATGAGTGTTCTTTGCGGAATGCGCTGGTCTGTCCTTGCAGTCGCGCTGGCTGGGTTCTCGATGCCGGTCACGGCGAGCGAAGCGGCGCCCCCCGCGTCGCTTGCGCCGCTCGCCGAGGCCAACCCGGTCAACGGCTACCCGGCGCTGCTCGCGCTCTTCGACGACTGGCGGGCGTTCGAGGCGCCGCCGTTGCGGGGCACAGGTGAGGATGCCGCGCACGACTTCACGGCGGCGACGGTGGCGCGGCGGCATGCGGAGCTCGCGGGCTATCGCGCGCGGCTCGCGGCGATCGACACGGCCGGCTGGTCGATCGAGCAGAAGGTCGACCTCGAACTGGTGCGCGCCGAGATGAACGGCTTCGACTTCGATGTGCGGGTACTGCAGCCCTGGGTGCGCGATCCCGCCTACTACGCCACCGTCTGGGAGGAGCAGAGTGACACCCCGGCGCACGAAGGGCCGACGCCGCACGGCATCGTCGACCTCTGGACCTACGCATTCCCGCTCTCGACGCAGGACGAGGGCCGGCTCACGAGCGAGCTCCGGCCGATTCCGGCGCTGCTCGAGCAGGCGCGGGGGAATCTGACCGGCAACGCTCGCGACCTCTGGATCACCGGCACCGGCACGGTGCGCGCCCAGGTGAAGAGCCTCGCCGACCTCGAGCTGAAGGTGGCGTCGAACGCGGCCGAGCTCCGCGCGGCAGTCGCCGCGGCGCGCCGGGCGACCGAGACCTTCGTCGTCTGGCTCGAGGCGCAGGCGCCGTCGAAGACCGGGCCGTCCGGCGTCGGCAAGGCGAATTACACCTGGTACCTCCGCAACGTGCATCTCGTTCCGCTCTCCTGGGAGGAGGAGGTCGAGCTTCTCGAGCGCGAGCTCGCGCGCTCGCATGCGGCGCTGCGCCTCGAAGAGGAGAGGAACCGCGCCCTGCCGCAGATCCCCCTGGTCACGAACGACATCGAGTACCAGCAGCGTGCCAACGCGGCGGTGACGAGATTCATCGCCTTCCTTCGCGACCGCAACCTCTATCCGATGCGCGACTACATGGACCCTGCCTTGCGCGAGCATCTCGGCTCCTTCGTTCCGCTCGAGTCGCGCAACTTCTTCGCCATCGCGATGCACTACGATCCCCTGACCCTCTACACCCACTCCACCCACTGGTGGGACACCGCCCGGATGCGCGAAGAGCCGCACCCGAGCCCGGTGCGGCGCGGCGCGCTGCTTTCCAACATCTGGGATTCGCGCTCGGAGGGGATGGCGACGGCGATGGAGGAGCTCCTGCTCCACGCCGGCCTCTTCGACGACAGCCCGCGCTCGCGCGAGATCGTCTGGATCATGCTGGCGCAACGCGCCGCCCGCGGCCTCGCGTCGCTCCATCTCCAGGCGAACGACATGGACATCGCGCAGGCGAAGGCCTTCCAGGTCGAATGGACGCCGCGCGGCTGGATGCGCCCCGATCTCGACCTCCTCGGTTTCGAGCAGCAGCTCTATCTGCGCCAGCCCGGCTACGGCACGAGCTACGTCACCGGCAAGTTTCTTCTGGAAGATCTGATCCGCGTGCGCTCGCATCAGCTGGGCGACGCTTTCACTATGAAGACATTCTTCGCGGAGGTGAACGGCGCCGGCATGATCCCGGTCTCTCTCATCCGCTGGCAGATAACCGGCGAGGAGGGGGAAATCCACTCGCTTGTGGGGAACCGCGCCGGCCGATAGAGTCCGCCCTTCCAGACCGCCACGCCACAGCAGCCGCCGGACTTCCGCAAAGGAGATTCCGCCTTGTACCAGCTCATGGCTTCGTCTCGTTTCCGCGCCCTCGCATTCCTGCCGCTGCTGGCGGCCGCGCTCTCTCTGCCGGCGGCTTCGGCCTCGGCAGCCACGCTGCCGCAGGCTCGCCCGGTGCCGCAGGTGGAGACCGGCGCCTCCTTCGACGCCCGCCGCGGGCTTGTCACGGCGGCGCCTGCCGCCGCTTCCGCTGCCCAACTCGCGGCAATCGACGAGCTGCGTGCCGCGACGGTCGAGCTCGCGGTCGAGATCGACTCGGCGACCGGCGCGACGCGCAAGATGCAGGACTACGGCGGCTTCCTCACGCCGCCCGATTCGTCGCGCGATGCGGCAGCGGTCGGCCGCTCCTGGGTCGCCGGACATGCGAACCTCCTCGGTCTCGACGCCGCGGATTTAGTCGGGGCGCGCGAGTCGAGTCTCCTGCGCCACGAGGCGTCCGGGACGACCAACCTGATCCTGCAGCAGACCTACGCCGGACTCGAGGTCTACAACGGTCTGCTGCACGTGAACCTCGACCGCCAGGGGCGAATCGTCTCGGTCGCCAACCTCTTCCTGCCGCGTCTCGCCGCGGCGCTCAACACGACCTCGCCCGAGCTCGACGCGACCGCGGCGATTCACGCTGCTGCCGGGCACCTCGCAACGCCGGCGGGCGCCGTCGAGGACCTCGAAGCAGCGGGCGATCCGGCGACCTATCGCCGCCTCAAGGCTCCCGCGCTCGCGCTCTCGCCGATCGATGCACGGCTCAAGATCCTGCCAGTCGGCGCCGGTGAAGCGCGGCTGGTGTGGAACTTCCAGATCGAGAGCCGCGACACCCTGCACTGGTACGACATGAACGTCGACGCCGTGGACGGCCGGGTCTGGACCCGCTTCGACTGGATCCAGAGCGATTCCTATCGCGTCTATCCGATCCCTGCCGAGGGCCCGCACGTCGTCGGGCGCTCGCTGCTCGTGGATCCGGCGCTCGACTATCCGGCGGCCTCGCCGTTCGCCTGGCACGACACCAACGGCGCCGCCGGAGCGGAATTCACCACCACCCAGGGCAACAACGCCCACGCCTACACCGACACCAACGCCGACAACCTGCCGGACGCCGGCAGCTCGCCCGACGGCGGCGCGGGGCTGGCCTTCGACTTCCCGATCGACCTCGGCCAGCAGCCCTCGACCTACCGCCCGGCGGCGGTGACGAACCTCTTCTACTGGAACAACCTCCTGCACGACGTGCCCTACGCCTACGGCTTCGACGAGGCGGGCGGGAACTTCCAGGTCAACAACTACGGCAACGGCGGTCTCGGTGGCGATGCCGTCAACGCCGAAGCCCAGGACGGGGCCGGCACCAACAACGCCAACTTCGGCACGCCGCCCGATGGCCAGCAGCCGCGGATGCAGATGTTCGTCTGGACCTCCTCCTCGCCGCAGCGCGACGGCGATCTCGATGCGACGATCATTGCCCACGAGTACGGCCACGGGATCTCGAACCGCCTTGTCGGTGGCCCCGCCAACGCGAGCTGCCTGTCCAACAATCAGCAGCCGGGAGAGGGGCTCTCCGACTGGTGGGCGCTCTTCATGACCCAGCCCGACGGGCTCGACCGGCATCGCGGAATCGCCACCTACTCGCTCGGCCAGCCGGTGACCGGCATGGGCCTGCGCAACGACTTCTACGACGGCGATCCGGCGGTGAATCCGGAGCCGGAAGAGAACACCTGGACCTACTCGACGATCAGCGCCGGCTCGATTCCGCACGGCGTCGGCACACGCTGGACGCAGGCCTACTGGCAGGTGACCTGGGCGCTCATCGACGCCCACGGCTACAACCCCGATTTCGACGCCTACACCGGCACGAGCGCCGACGACGGCAACATTCGCGCGATGTACTACATCATCCAGGGGCTCAAGAACACGATCTGCAGCCCGGCGTTCACCGACGTGCGCGACGGCGTCATCGCCGCCGCGGCGTCGGCCTATGAAGGGGAGGACGTCTGCCGGATCTGGAGCGCTTTCGCCGAGTTCGGTCTGGGCTCGAACGCGATCTCCTCCAATCCGGATTCGACGACGGTGACCAACGGCTTCGCGATTCCGACCAGCTGCGACTTCCTCTTCGCCGGACCGACGGCGCAGACGATCTGCGCCGGGGCTCCGGTCGAGTACAACCTGCGGGCCGGAACCTCCTACACGCCGCCGGTCAACCTCGTGCTCACCGGGAATCCCGCCGGCACGACGGCGAACTTCACGGTCAATCCGATCCTCGCCGTTCCGGGCCTCTCGCACCTCACCGTCGGCAACACGGCGGCGGTGCCGACGGGCCTCTACAACATGACGCTCACCGCGAACGGTGACGCCGTCAATGCCCAGGCCCTGGCGCTGCAGGTCTACAACGGCCCCCCGAGCGCGCCGACGCTCACCGCACCCGCCGACGGCGCGACCGGTGCGGCGCTGCGCCCCACCTTCCAGTGGACGGCGACGGGAGCTCAGTCCTACGTGCTCGAGATCGACGACAACGCGGACTTCTCGAGTCCGGTCTACACCTCGCCCGTCCTCACCACCACCAGCCACCAGATCGACTTCGACCTGCCAGGCCTCACGCAGCACTTCTGGCGGGTGCGCGGTACCAACCTCTGCAGCGTCGGTCCGAATTCGCCGGTCTTCGACTTCACGACTTTGCTGGCACCCGACCAGTGCGCACCGGGAAGCGCCCCCTTCCTCACCGGCTTCCAGGGCTGGGAAAACGGCCTGGCAGGCTGGACGACCTCCGGCACGGGCAACACCTGGGCGCTCTCGACCGAGAACCCGCATTCCGGGCTGAGCTCGTTCCACGCCGTCGATCCTGCGACCGCCTCCGACCAGCGCCTGCTTTCACCGGCGATCCAGGTTCCGGCGGCGGCGCCGAAACTGGTGTTCTGGAACGTCCAGGAGTTCGAGGATCCGACCGGCTCGGGCGGTTGCTGGGACGGCGGCATCATCGAGGTGTCGACCAACAACGGCGCCTCCTTTACGCAGCTCCTCAACCCGGTGCTGAGCGACCCGTACGACGGCACGCTCGCCACCGGTCCGAATCCGCTCGGCGGTCTCCCTGCGTGGTGTTCCATCGCGCAGCCCATGAGCGTCACCGCGGTCGACCTCGCGGCGTACGCCGGCCAGACGATCCGGGTGCGCTTCCGCCTCGGCAGCGACGGTGCGGCGGGCAACGACGGCTGGTGGCTCGACGACATCGCGGTGCAGAGCTGCACCACGAACCTCATCTTCAACGACGGGTTCTTCACCTCGGATACCACGCGCTGGACCGCCACAGCCCCCTGAGTCCGTCGCTTCCGCCCGGCCGCTAGGACGTCTCCCGTCGCAGCGGCCGGGCCGGTTTCTCTCGCTAGACTCCGCCCGCCCACACGGGTCGCGCCGTTCCCCTGCTCAAGAACGTCTTCGAAGATCGGCGTGGCGATGGGGTGGGTCACCCGCTCGACGGTTGCGCACAGTCTGGCTGGCGCACGGCGACGGGCCGCTGGATCCGCGCCCGAAGAGGCTGCTCGACGAGTCGCAGTTCGAGCCGAGTGGGGATCCGTTCCTGGATCCGTGGCGCATCCAGACAACTCCCGACGGCAAGTACGTGGCCTACCTGGCCACCTCGCTCGGCGGTAAAGAGGGGCTGTGGGTCCTTCCCCTGCCGTTCTTCTGGGACGGCTTCGAGTCTGCCGGCACCGGGGACGGGTCGGCGGCCCCGTGAAGAGGCCATCTCCGCTGGGGATGGCGAACGTCTCACCCGATCCGACAGCGAACGCAGCCGGCATGATCCCGGTCTCCCTCATCTGCTGGCAGATGACCGGGGAGGAGGCTCCGGCCGCACCGGCAATCTCTGGGGCTTCCCGAACCGACAAAGACGGATCGGGTGCAGTGCCCTGAGAGCGCGGTGGAGGCCAGCGCGACTCCGGAACGACTCGCCGAGGACGTGCTTGCAGCTCGAGGAGTTTGAGAGACAATAGACCCATGAAGCCTCTTGGCGCTTCCGCGCTCGTCTGCTTGTCGTTGACGGCGGCGTCCGTCCAGGCACGAACATTGCGCCTCGACCCACCGCGAGACGCGGGCGGGCGTCGCGTTGCCGTCGACGCCTTCTCCGCGCACCCAGACGGCCATTCGCCGAGCGGGCTCGTTTTGGATTTCCTGATCTCCCCGGACAGCCGTTACGCCGTCTATGGCTCGTCAGCGGCGATCTACAGCCGACGGCTACCGGACGGACCGACGGTTCAGCTCGCGCGACCCGACTCCTGCTGGGCCATGTCCGACTACTTTCTGATCACGGATGACTCCACGTCGGTGCTGTTCACTTGCTGGAGTGCCGTGAAGGACCTCTGGTCGGTGCCGATCGCCGGGCCGGCGAGCGCGGCGGTGCCCGTCTCGACGACGCCGGACGCGCCCTACCAGGTGAGCGACTTCTTCTCTTCGACGTCGGCTTCGCGGATCTTCTACACCATGCCCCGGGTCGAGCCGTTCCGGGTCGAGCTGTACAGTGTTCCGGCTGCGGGTCCGGCCTCGGCGAGCGTGGCGATCAGCAGCCCTCTCGCCGAGGGCGACCAGGTGAGGTCTCCGTTTTCCTTGCAGCTGACCCCCGAAGTGATCTATTCGGTTCACCGCCCGTGGCCGGAGGGCGGCGATATCTGGAGAACCGGCGTGGCTTCCGCGAATCCCGTGCGCATCGGCGACTCGCCCGCCTCCCATCCGAGTGCAGGCGGCTTCGTGGTTTCTTCGGATGAGCAGCGCGTCGTCTGGGCCGCGCAGAACGAGTTCGAGGACTACGCGCTCTTCAGCGCTCCGGTTTCGGATCCCCCCGGCGTCGCGGAGCGGTTGAGCGCCGACGTGCCGTTTTCGAGCGTCTCTGGCTACATCGTGATCAGTCCGGACAGCTCCCGGGTGGTGTTCGATTCGGATCAGGAGGGCCAGCAGTTCGATCTGTTCAGCGTTCCGATCGACGGCCCCTCTGCGGCCGCCGTCAATCTGAGCGGATTCGAGCCGGCCTGGTATCCCTACCTCCACAGCATCCGATTCTCGCCGGACTCCGCCTGGGTTCTCTATCTCGGAAACCGCGAGGTGCACTCGCGGCAGGACCTCTTCGTCGTGCCCGCCGCTGGACCGGCGAGTGCGAGGGTGCGCATCAACCCGGTCGATTCCTCGACGGAGGGAGTCAGCAGCTACGAGGAGATTCCCGGGACGGCCGAAGTCGTGTTTCCGCTCGCTTCGTCGACTCCGGAAGGCGCCTTCCGCTGCTATCGCGGCAGCTGGCTGGGGGGCACCGGGAACGCGACGCCGCTCTGGACCGAGCCGCTGCTCTACGAGGGCATGGGCTGTCATTGGCTCCCCGAGGGCCGGGGCGTCCTGACGGCGACTCGAAACCCGTTCACGGAGAGCGCCGTCCTCTGGCTCGCTCACGGTGATGGCCCCCTGGACCTCGCCCCGAAGAGGCTCCTCGATTCGACCCTGTTCGAGCCGAACGAGGATCCGTTCCGCTACGGAGATCTCCGAGCGACGCCCGACGGCCGCTTCGTCGTCTACCTCGGGACGCCGGTCGGTGGCGAGCTCGGCCTCTGGGTGCTGCCCCTCCCGTTCTTCTGGGACGGATTCGAATCGGGCGGCACCGGGCACTGGTCGACGATCCAGAACTGAGAGTCGCGAGAGCGCAGAGCGTCATCCTGCGCTCGAGTTTGCCCGCAGCTTTCCGGAAGACTCGTCGGGGCAGGCGCCGTTAGCCTTCCTGCATGCACAAGACGATCGAACCGACCATTCTCTATTTCGGCACGCCTGTCGCCCTCATCTCGACCCTGAACGAAGACGGCTCGGCGAATCTCGCGCCGATGTCGTCGGCCTGGTGGCTGGGCTGGACCTGCATGCTGGGTCTGGGCAGCCTGGGGCAGACTTCGGACAATCTGATCCGCACGCGTGAGTGTGTGATCAACCTGCCGTCGATCCACGAAGTCTCCGCGGTCGACCGGTTGGCGCTCACCACGGGGAAGAATCCGGTGCCGGAGCGCAAGCGCTCCTGGGGCTACCGCTACGAGGCGGAGAAGTTCCGCGAGGCGGGTCTCACTCCGGTGGCGTCGGAGACGGTGGCTGCGCCGCGCGTGCTGGAGTGCCCGGTGCAGATGGAGGGGATCGTCCACGACCATCGCCCGTTCGGCAACAACGTCAGCGCGGTCGCCTTCGAAGTCCACATCACACGCCTGCACGTGGACGAGGCACTGCTCGTCGAGGGAAGCGCCTTGGGCGAGAGGCCGCACATCGATCCGGAACGCTGGCAGCCTCTCCTCATGAGCTTCTGCCGCTTCTTCGGCCTGGGCGGCGAGGTCCACCCCTCGCGCCTTGCCGAGTCGGACTTCATGAAGTTCGTCGCGCGCGGCACCGGGGCGCCGGCAGCGGTCGCGGCCAGCGCGCCAGGTCGAGGATAGGGCGCGTCAGGTTCCGGCCCGCGCCACCGCCTTGGCGATCGCCGCGAGGACGAGATCCGGGCGGTCACGCATCACCTGGTGGGAGCTGCCGGGGGCGTAGACCGATTCGCGGCGGCGGCCCACCGCGGCGAAGGCGAGGTGGGCCTGTCGCATCGCAGTGGCGCTCTCTTCCGTTTCTGCCCAGGAGTGCTCGGCGTAGATGTCGATCACCGGCAGCCGCGAAGGCAGCCGCACGCGCCGCATCCGCTCGACGGTCGCCGGATAGGCCTCGAGAATCGGAACGATCGTCGCCGCGAGCTCCGGAGCCTGCTGGCGGAGCGCGTCGTACTGCGGCCGGTAGCGAGCGAGGATCGCGTCCACTTCGGCGGTGGTGAAGAACTCCGGAATGTTGGCGTCGACCAGGACCAGGCCGGCGATCCGGAAAGCGTCCCGTCGGCGCCCGGACGCCGCTAGAAGCTGGCTGATGAATCCGCCGTAGGAGTGCGCGGTGAGGATGACCGGTCCGCCGATTCCGCAGCGGGCAAGCAGCAGGCGAAGCGCCTCCGCTTCGTGGTCGATCGCGTAAGGGTGCGGATCCGGGTCGCTTCGACCCGTGCCTGCCCGGTCATAGAGAAAGGTGCGGACTCCCGTGGCGCGAACCTGCGCCGCAATTTCGGTCCAGACGGACGAATCGGCGCCGTTCCCGGTCTCGAAGACGACCGTCACCGCTCCCGCGCCGGCAAGCTCTGCCCAGAGGCTGAGTCCGCCGATGTCGATGGCCTCTCCCCGGCACTCTTGCGGCGGCGCAGTTGCGGCCGCGAGCGGAGCGGCGCTCGCCAGGCCGGCGATGAGCCGCAATACGTAGTTGAGCTTCGCCCGTGGCAATGGCGGCCTCCTTGCGATCGTTTCCGAGAGGTCCTACGCGGGGCAGGGTCGACGGTTTCGGAGGCTCGCCGGGAAGCGGGTCCCGGCCTCGCCCTCGGCGCGGATGAAGGGACGCTCTCTCCGCCATGCCCGGTTGAGTTCGCTGCCGGCAGCAAGGCATTGGACGTAGTCCAGTCGACTTGGTCCAATTGATACATGGTCACGGTCAACATCCACGAGGCGAAGACCCAACTATCGAAGCTGCTCGAGCAGGTGGTTCAGGGAGAGACGCTCGTCATCGCTCGCGCGGGCAAGCCTCTCGTCAAGGTCACGGCTCTTCGTGCGCCCTCGACGCCGCGTCGTCTGGGACTCCTCGCCGGAGAGATTGCCGTGCCCGACGACTTCGATCGCATGGGAGAGGCGGAGATCGCGGTGCTCCTCGGAGTCGAAGTGTGAAGCTGCTGCTCGACACCCACCTGCTGCTCTGGGCCGCCGGGCAACCGGAACGCCTCTCCGCGAAGGCGAAGAAGCTCCTCTCGGATCCCGCCAACGAGCTGCTCTTCAGTGCCGCCAGCCTGTGGGAGATCGCGATCAAGAACACTCTCGGGCGCCCCGACTTCCGGGTCGACCCCAGAATCCTCCGCCGCGGGCTGCTCGACAACGGCTACCTCGAGCTACCGGTGACGGGTCAGCACGCTGTCGGTATCGACGGCCTCGCGCCGCTGCACAAGGACCCGTTCGACCGCCAGCTCCTCTCGCAAGCGCTCGTCGAGGGGGTGACCTTGCTCACTAGCGACGAGGAGCTGGCTCGCTACGACGGACCGGTGCGCAAGGTCTGAGCCGCCGCGAGTCGATTCGCCCGTCCAGTTCGCCCGCGGCTCGCCGCAAGAGGACAGCGCAGTCGATCGCCTGGAGCTCACCACGGGCAGGAACCCGGTGCCCGAGAGCAAGCGAACGTGGGGTCACCGCTCCGAGGGCGCTAAGTTCCCACATCGACCCCGAACGCTGGCAGCCGCTCCTGATGAGCTTCTGGCGCTTCTTCGGGATGGGCGGCGAAGTCCACCCCTCGCGCCTCGCCGAATCGGACTTCATGAAGGTCGTCGCGCGGGGAACGGGGCCCCGCTGATCGCCCGCGCGCTCAGTGCTCCGATGGGCTCGCCAGCGCCAGACCCGGCACGGCGTCCGCCTCGGTACCCGCGAGCGCCAGACCGGCGAGCGCCTGGTCCCAGTGACAGGTCGAGCCACTGAGCACCTGCGACGTGGAGCTCCAGGCTTCGAACCCGTCGCCGAAGACCGCTCCGCCGGGGCGCTTGCCGAGCACCCCGAACAGGATCGCCTGACTCGTCTGGGTCGCTGCCCCGGTGCAGCAGTTTCCGGGGACCCAGATGCCCGTGCAGGGCAGAGGGACAGCGCTGAAGCGCGGAGCCAGACAGCCGTCGTTGACGGTCATCGGATCACGGCCGTCGTGAACGTAGTCGGCACCCATCAGCGAACCGAACACGTTCAGTACCCTCCAGCAGGCCAGCAGCGGATCGGCCATCGCGCTCGCGAAGACGAAGGCCGGGGCGTTCGAGATCGGGGCGCAGCTGAACGGCGACACCGACGGGAGGCCATCCGGAAGTCCGAGATTGGCCGACGTGCCGGCGACGGGGATTTCCCAGTACCCTCCACCGCAGACAGGCTCGGTGGTCGTGAGGGTGACGTCGAACGGATCGAGAACGCTCTCAACGCAAGCAACGAGACTGTTCCAATCCGCGTCATCGTAAGTGGTCGCGGCGAGGAATCTGCTTCCCGTGAAGACCGCCGAGGTATTCGCGCAGCTGTCGTTCGGTCCGCCGGTATAGGCACAACCGGCTTCGCAGCGGTTCAGGAACAGGGTTCCTGCGGCGCCGGCCGGTGCGGGAGCGAACATGCAGGCGCTCAGTGCGGCGAGCGCTCCGAGACTCGAACTCGTCAAGCTCTTCATGTCGCGCCCCTTTGCCGGTGATGCGGTCGGTGCATTCGATCCAGCGAGCGGTCGCTCTCTCCGTCGGAGGCATCCGGGTGCAGCCAAGGCCGGCTTGCCACCTGTCGCGCAGGCCCTTACAGACCGATGGGCGGGATTCTAGTCCTCATTCGGCCACTGCGTCGCCGCGGCCTTGCTGGCGCCTGATAAGCTCCGGTCTCCCGAGCGCGGCTTCGTCGCAAGATCGCAGGCTGACGCAGGGACTCACTCCGCATCATAAGGATCCGAATCATGCTCCGTGCCGGCATTGTCGGCCTGCCGAACGTCGGCAAGTCGACGCTGTTCAACGCTCTCACCCGCACTCGCAAGGCCGAGTCGGCGAACTATCCGTTCTGTACCATCGAGCCCAACGTCGGCATCGTCACCGTGCCCGACGACCGCCTGCAGCCGATCGCGACGGTCGCTGGAACACCCACGCTCGTACCGGCCGCCATCGAGCTGGTCGACATCGCCGGCCTCGTCAAAGGGGCGGCCTCCGGCGAAGGCCTGGGCAACAAGTTCCTCGCCCACATCCGCCAGGTGGACGCGATCGTCCAGGTCGTGCGCTGCTTCGAGGACACGAACATCGTCCACGTCGAGGATCACCTCCATCCGATCGCCGACATCGAGACCATCCAGACCGAGCTCATGCTCGCCGACATGGAGTCGCTCGCCCGCCAGGTGGAACGCCTCGAGCGTGTCGCCAAGGGGGGCGATAAGACGGCCAGAGCGCAGATCGAGATCGCGAAGCGCCTGCTCGCGCACCTCGAGGCCGGCAAGCCCGCGCTGACGCTCGAGATGACCGACGACGAGCGCGCCGTCGCCCAGCCGTTCTTCCTGCTGTCGATGAAGCCGACACTCTACGCCTGCAACGTCGCCGAAGACGATCTCGCGACCGCGGATACGAATCCGCTCGTCGCCGAGGTCCGCCAGTGGGTGGCCACGCATCACGGCGCCGAGGCGGTCACCGTCTCGGCGCAGATCGAATCCGAGCTTGCCGAGCTGCCGGTCGAAGAGGCGACGGAGTACCTCGCCTCGCACGGCGTCGCCGAGTCGGGCGTCGGCTCGCTCATCCGCTCGATCTACCACCTGCTCGGCCTGCGCACCTACTTCACCGCGGGCGAGAAGGAAGCGCGCGCCTGGACGATTCACGCCGGCGACACGGCGCCCGAAGCCGCCGCGGTCATCCACTCCGACCTCGCGCGCGGCTTCATCAAGGCCGAGACGATCGCCTGGCAGGAGTTCGTCCGCGTCGGCGGCTGGGCCCGCGCCCGCGAAGGCGGAAACGTCCGGCAAGAGGGCAAGGAGTACACTGTCGCCGACGGCGATGTGATCCTCTTCAAGTTCAACGTCTGAGCCGGATCCGCGAGCGCCGGGCGGGGCGCGCTTCGTAGGGGTGATCGCGGGTCATTTTCGCGGCAGATAGGCTCCGGTTCTGCCGGCAGGATTGGGTGTGCCGATGAAGCGAACGACGACGCTGCGGGTCGCCTGGGCGGGTCTCTACGGTCTGGTTGCGCTCGCGCTGCCTTCCGTGGGCGCGGCGAGCTCCTTTCGCGGACTCATCGGATCGGCGGGAGCCGCCCCCGAGCGCGTCGAGGCCTACAACATTTCCGACGACGGCCGCGTCGTCGTAGGTCAGCTGAGGACGGCTGGCATGGTTCGCGGGGAGGCGTTCCGCTGGACCGCCGAAGCCGGGTTCGAGCGCCTCGGCATTCTCGGTGGCGAGAACCAGGAGAGCGCCGCACTCGCCGTTTCCGCGGATGGATCCGTGGTCGTCGGTACGAGCACCTCTCCCCTCTCAGACTATGGTGAGGCGTTCCGTTGGGAGCGCTCGACAGGGATGATCGGACTGGGCGACCTCCCAGGCGGCTATGCCGAGAGTAGCGCGACCGCAGTGTCGGCGGACGGCTCTGTCGTCGTGGGCCGGAGCACTTCGGCGCTGGCTCCGAATTCGTTCGGAGAGGCGTTCCGCTGGACAGCGGCGACGGGGATGGCGGGGCTCGGCGTGCTGACGTCGAGTGGTTTCGACTACAGCTTCGCCAACGGAGTGTCCGCGGACGGGGCGTCGATCACCGGCACGGCATCCACGGAGCAGGGGCACGAGATCTTCCTCTGGACGGCACTCGACGGCATGGTTCCCCTGGGCAGTCTCGAGGGCAAGCCCTATCCGACGAGCTACGGTCTCGACATCTCCGCGGACGGCTCGGTTCTCATCGGCTATACGGACTACGCAACTCAGGTGGCGAGGTCGTTTCGCTGGACGGCCGCGAACGGCATGGAGGAACTCGCAGGCCTTCCGGGATCGGCTGGGGACCGTGTCTGGCGTCTCTCCGTCGATGGCTCCGTCGCCGTAGGAGACGCCTTCCTGAACGGGCGCAGCGCGACGATCTGGGACGCGACCCACGGAATGCAGGAACTGAAGCAGGCGCTGCTCGATGCCGGACTCGCACAGCAGATCGAGGGATGGACCTTCGAGTACAGCGCCGGTGTCGCGGCGGACAACGTCACGATCACCGGCTCAGGGATCAACCCGGCCGGGCAGTACGATGGCTTCATCGCCGAGCTCGGCCCTCCCGCCATCGTTCAGATTCCGACGGTGTCCGGCGGCATGCTCGTCGCCTTCGCGGTGCTGCTGGTCGCCGGCGCCCTGGGAAGGCTTCGAATCCTGCGCCGCGGCTGAGCTCCCCGCGCCCGCGAAGGCGGCAACGTCCGGCGAGAGGGCAAGGAGTACACCGTCGCCGACGCCGACGTGATCCTCTTCGAGTTCAACGTCTGAGCGAACGCCCGTTCTAGGGCTGCGTCGAGGACCACCTCTCGGTGTTCTCGGAGAGATCGAAGCCGTCCCAGAAGAGGACCTCGCGGTTCGAGAAGCAGTAGAGCCG
>JAGPDF010000096.1 GCA_018057705.1 Thermoanaerobaculia bacterium
TCATGTACGACCTCATCGGCGACATTCATGGCCACGCGGCCGAGCTCGCGGAACTGCTGCGCCGGATGGGCTACGCGCGCCGCGACGGCGCCTGGCGGCATCCGGAGCGCCTGGCGGTCTTCGTCGGCGACTTCCTCGACCGCGGTCCCGAGATCCGCGAGACGCTGCGCCTGGTGCGCGAGATGCTCGAGTCGGGATCGGCTCGGGCGGTGCTCGGCAACCATGAGTGGAACGCCTTCGCGTTCCACTCGCCCGATCCCGATCTGCCGGGCGAGTTCCTGCGACGGCACGTCGAGCGGAACGTGCAGCAGGTCGCGGCGACGCTCGCGCAGGTCCCTGCTGCCGAGCTCGCGAGTCATCTCGACTTCCTGCGCGCGTTGCCGATCGCGCTCGAGCTGAAGAGCCCGGGCGGCGCGGGCGACCTGCGGGTCGTCCACGCCTGCTGGGACGAAGTCGCCTTCGAGGTCATCGAAGAGGCTCTCGCCCGGCACGGGGGCCTCGCCGACCCCTTCCTCATCGAAGGATCGAACCCCCAGTCGCTGCTCTTCGCGGCGCTCGAGATCGTCCTCAAGGGCAAGGAGATCGCCCTGCCCGCGGGCGATTCGCTGGTCGACAAGGACGGTAACGTGCGCCACCTGGCGCGGGTGCGCTGGTACGCGCCGACCGCCGGCCAGTCCATCTCGAGCTACACCCTGCCGCACTTTCCGCATCTGTCGCCGGCGCCCCTTCCGGCCAAGGTCGTCGCCGAGGCACGCCCCTATCCGGAGGCCGCGCCACCGGTTTTCTTCGGCCACTACTGGCTCGCCGACCCGGTGCCGGCAGCCCTGGCGCCGAACGTTTTCTGCCTCGACTACTCGGTCGCGGCCGGCGGTTTCCTGTGTGGCTATCGCTGCGGCGGCGAACAGAACGGAACGTTCGTGACCGTCCCGAGCCGCCGGCGAAGCGGAACACGTTCTAGCTGAGGATCCCGGGCTGTCCGGCGAAACTTTTTTTCGGCGACAGCGTTTGATTCCTCCGTAGCTGCCGAGCCCGCTGGAGAGGGTCCGGCGCCCTGCGCTCGCAATGGCGGAGCGGCAGGAGCGTCACCTCCGGAGGGCCGAGTGGGCCGCTGAACCACGAACAAAGGAGAGACTTTGATGTCGCAGGGAAAGATCTGCCTCGCCATTGCAATCCTCGCGCTGGCCGCGTCCGCCCGGACGGCCCCGGCGCAGAATCTTCTGACGAATCCAGATTTCGACTCGCCCGCCGGGCTCGACGGCTGGACGACCCATAGCGGCAGCACGGTGCTCGGGGACGACTCGGGGAGCTGCACGACCTCCGGAGTCGTCGATGGACTCTCCGGGATCTCCGGCGGCGAGCAGTACTTCTGGATGAGCTCGCAACAGTGCATCCTCGTCGATCCGGGTGCGAATCCGGAGATGTTCCTCGCCGGAATGTACCGGACGACGGGAAACGTCTTCGCGCGCATCTACCTGCAGCGCTTCTCGGACAGCGACTGTTCGACCGGGATTGGCTTCACCGGCATGATCGCGGGGGATTCCTCCCCCGAGTGGAACAGGATCGCGGGCACCCTCGAGATCGCGAGCGGCACCGTGGCTGTCCGGCTGATGGCCGACAACAACGTCGCGATTCTCGGAGCGCCGGTGTTCACGGTGCAATGGGACCGCTTCTACCTCGGCCTCGCCCCCGAGATCTTCCTCGACGACTTCGAGTTCGAGAGCGGCAGCGCCTGCCACTGGTCGTCGATCGTCGACTAGGCTCGCTCGCACTGGCGGCGCCGTCGCCACCGGACCTCCTGCCCAGTCGACCGCGGCGCTCTATCCCGGCTGGAAAACTGTCACCGCTTCTTCGTCTGCCTCGCGGGCTGCGAGATTTGCCTCTCCGTCGGGCGCCCGACCTGGGTTAGTCTGCGCCGACTCCAGGAGAGGCAAACCCCGTGACCACGCCCAAGACTGCGATTTCGACGCCGCGCGCTCTGCTCGCAGTCCTCCTCTTCTGCTGTGCGGGCGGCCCGGCCCTGGCCCAGAATCTCCTCGCCAACCCCGACTTCGACGGTCCGGGGGGGCTCGACCTGTGGACGGTCCAGACCGGCAGCATGGTGCTCGGCGCCGACTCCGGCAGCTGCACGACCTCCGGTGCCATCGATGCCTCCTCCGGGCTTTCCGGCGGAGGGGACCAGGCCTTCTGGATCACTTCGCAGCAGTGCACTCTCATCGACCCGGTGGTGACTCCGCTGATTCACCTCGCCGGCATGTACAGGACGACGGCGACCCTCTATTCTCGCGTCTACCTGCAGCTTTTCTCGGATACCGCCTGCTCGGCGCCGATCGGTTTCAGTTCCCCCGTCTTTGGCGGCACCGCTCCCTCCTGGAGCCGCATCGCCGGCGAGGTCGCGATCGACGGCGCGACTCAGTCCGTCCTGTTCTTCGCGGAAACCTACCCCCAGACCGCTGGCGAGCCGGCGTTCACCGTGCAGTGGGATCGCTTCTACATGGGCATCCTTCCCGAGATCTTCCTCGACGACTTCGAGTTCGAGAGCGGCAGCAGTTGCCGCTGGTCGAACGTGGTCGGCGGGATCTGAGGCGAGTCTTCCGGGCGCGCTACCGCGGCCAGAGCCAGCCGAAGCAGCCGCCGGTGACGAGGGCGTAGACCAGACCGTCGAAGACCGCGCGCAGGGTGTTGCTCCACGGCACGCCCATCCAGATCGAGTTGACGATGTTGCCCACGCCGTAAGCGAGGAAGGCCGCCGTGCCGACGAAGCGGAAGACGATGAGGTAGTCGATGCCGGGCGCGAGCGTCCGCCCGGCGAGGTAGGCGAGGAAGAAGCTCACCACCAGGCAGTAGACGAACCACTGGCCCAGAGTCTTCCCCATGGCCATCGGGGCGTTGGGAAGCAGGGTGAGCGTCCCGACCGGTCCGCGGCGGAACTTCTCGATACCTTCGGGCGTGCCCATCTCTTTCATCGACTCGCAGGCGGGGAACATGTAGTAGCCGGGCGGCAGGGCGGCCTTGGCGAGGCCGGCGAGCGCCTCCGCCTCGTTCGGGATCTTCTTGTAGTCGGCGGCGTGGTACTTGAGCACCATGTGCAGGATCGAGCTGACGAAGAAGACGGCGAAACCGGCGACGACGATCGGCATCCACAGCGCGGCAATCGTGATCATCTCGGCTCTCCTCGAGTGGGCGCGAAGCGTCCGCCGGCGAGGAGTCGCCCGCGGCGTTCGTCAGTGCCCGGAAATATCGCGGGGAGAGTACCACTGGCCTGAGCTCTCCCGAGCGTGGGCCTGCAAGAAGGCTCGGGGACACACAAATGGGACACACAAATGGGACACACAAATTTGTGTGTCCCGTTTGTGTGTCCCCGAGAGGCCCTTCTGTGTGTCCCCGGCGAGACCCGGGCAGCCCTAGCAGCCGCCGGTGTCGGACGACCAGAGGCTGCAGTTGCCGATCTCGAAATTCCCGACGAAAACACTGTTCCACTCGTCGGCGCCGAGGTCGTAGGTCCCGAAGGGTCCGTTGGGAACCGCTGTCGCGTCGCTGCCGCGCGCCTCGCCGTGGAAGTCGGTGTCGACGGGCGTGTAGCGGAAGGTGTCGCAGTAGTCGATCGCAGGAGAGTCCGGCCGCAGGCGAGGGCTGCCGCTCGTCGGCGCCGCGAGGACCGCCTCCGCCGAGGCCACGACCTCGAAGCTCCCGGGATCCGGTGGAACGGGGAAGTTGGCGAGCGAGCGCGTGACGATGCAGTCACCGAACAAGGTGGCGCCGCCGGTAGGTGGGCTGAAGGTTGCGTCATCGAGCATCACGGACGAGAAGACCGCTATGTTCGATCCCGCGTCGTGGGCAATGAACGTTCCACTCGAACCCACGTTGTTGGCCCAGGCGGTGACGAACGCCGCGGTCACATTGCCGCCGCCAAAGGCCAGGACCGGATAGCCGAGATTCGCGTAGAAAAGGTCGCCCTCGAACAGGACCGTCGAGCCGGCGCCTTCGACCGCGACGGCGGAGCCCGAGCCGGGCGAGTAGTTGGCGAAGAAGGTCGTGCGGCGGATCTTGGCGTCGCCACCGCCGGTGACGTGGATGCCGCCTCCCGGAGAGCTTCCTCCGGTCGCCGCGGCCGTGCCGTTGTTCATCACCCGCGAGCAGCCGCCAGGGCTCTCGCAGTTGGCGATCGTCGAGCGGATGAGGAGTTGCGCGCCGTTGTCGACGAAGACGCCGCCGCCGCCGCGGAGGCCGAGATTCTCCAGGATGTCGGCGTCCCGGAACTCGATGTCCG
This sequence comes from Thermoanaerobaculia bacterium, assembly GCA_018057705.1. Lineage (NCBI taxonomy): Bacteria > Pseudomonadati > Acidobacteriota > Thermoanaerobaculia > Thermoanaerobaculia bacterium. The sequence continues at coordinate 4,268 of JAGPDF010000096.1, forward strand.
TCGCCGCGCCGGTGGCGAAGAGACCGCCGCCGTAGTCCGCCCGGTTGAGCGTCAGGGCGGCCCTCTCGGTCGCGCTGCCGAAAAAGTTCACCACCGCGCCGTTCGTAGCGTAGACGCCGCCGCCGGAGCCGATGAGGGTGCCCGGGCCCGCCTGGTTGCAGACGATGCCGAGATTGAGGCCTCCGGGACAGCCGACGGAGCCGCCGCCGGCGAAGACGTTCATGCTGCAGTCGTCGAGGTAGACGCCGCCGCCCGCGACGTCGGCATCGTTGTCGGTGATGCTGCCGTCGTCGAGGAGGACCGTGCCGCCGCCGCTGCAGTGGACGCCGCCACCGTTCCCGGTCGCGTCGCCGCTGTAGATCTTCGCGCCGCCGGTGATGAAGAGCGTCACGTTGGGACCGGCCATGCGGATGTTGCCGCCGTCCGTCCCCTTGCCGCCCGAGAGCAGCGCATCGTCGACGTTGACGAGCACCCGCCCGGAGACGTCGACCAGCCGGCCGCTGCCGGCGCTGGCGATGAGCGCGACCTGCTGCAGCGTGAACGTGCGGGTCGAGGCGCCGGCGTTGTGGATGATGAAAGCGCTGGAGGAGGGGAGCGAGACCGTCGTACGTTGGTGGGCAATCGGCAGCGGGTCGGTGCAGGTCCCGAAGCCGCCGACGATCTCTACCGACCCGGCGACGTTGAGATCGATGGTGATCGGCGCCGCGATCGTCTGGGTCGGGTTGGTTCGCACCATGATGAGATCACTCGCAGTGCCGTTCGCGACCGCCTGAGCCACCGCGTCCGCGATCGTCGCGTAGACGCAGCCGGTGCCCGTTCCGACGCGCAACTCGGCCGCTCCGGCCGGCGCACCGGCGACCCACCCGAGGCCGACGAGCCCCGCCACCGCCGCCCATCCCGATCCCGCCCGCCGCATCCGATCCCCCATGGCCGCAACCCTCCCTTCTCTCTCCCACGCCATCGGGCGCCGGATCCTGACAGGGCGGTTCAGCGCGTCGGCGGTGGCGGGCGCTCCGGCACTCGGGATCCAAAGCGGGCTCCTATTTGAGGCGTGGTCGCCCACTTTGAATCCCGAGCGCCAGAGCGCCCCTGGCGAAGCGGAAGCTCAGGGAGAATGGTGACAGTTACCTATTTTCAGCACCCGGCACTGGAGCCGGGGCGTGAGGCGATGGGGAGCCGAAAATCGGTAACTGTCACGATTTTCGGACGCGAGCCGACGGCGAAAGGGCCGGCGGCGCATGCGAGGACGCCGCCGGCCCGTTCGGCCAGATGCTGTGGGGAGTCTCCTGCGGAGGGGAGCTCAGCCGGTCAGTTGGTCGCCACCTGAACCGGGGTGTGGGAGACGACGTGCTCGCCGACCCACTGCGCGAGGACCTCGCGCGGCACTTCCGACAGGGTTGCCGTGAGCTGCTTCTCGCTGCCGGCACGCTGCACCGTGTAGGTCGCGGCCTTGCCCGGTCCGAGGGCCGACTTGGCCTTCTTCACCGCTTCCTTGTTGTCGTCGCCGAAGCGCGCGCCGTTCAGAGCCACGAGGACGTCGCCCTTCTGGAAGCCCGCCTTCTCGGCCGGGCTGCCCGGGGCGATCTTCGAGATCGCGTAGACGCCGGCGGCGTTCTTCTCGGTCTCGATGCCGAGATAGCCGTGCTTGGCGTACTTCTTCGCCATTTCGTCGTAGCTCGCCTGGGTGTGCTTCTCGGCGCACTCCTTACCTCCGGCAAGAGCGAGGCTGGCAGGGGCGAGCAGCAGGGTGACGGCGACGGCGGTCCACTTCTTGAGGTTCGTCATCTTCAGCTCCGGTTCTCTCCCGGTTCCTGGCGTTGGGCGCCGTACGCCGGAGTCTCCGGGGTAGGTTGGATCACTTTGGCGCCCACGGAGGGAACTTACGCCGCAGGTCTGTAAACGACGTCTCGAAGCGGTAAAACACTGTGAGGTTTCGTCAAACTTTCGTAAAACCTCGACCGGCACTCTTCCGTATCCCCTGGACGTGTGGTCTAAAGGCGATGTGATCAGCGGCATCCGGCGCATCGGTGGCATGAGGCGGTGGCACAGTTGGGCCGTCTTCGCGGCGGCACTGGTGCCGCTCGTGGCGCTCCTCGGTCTCCAGTACCTCTGGCTCGAGCGCCTCGAGCGCGCCTCGGCCGACGCCCATCGCGCCACGCTCGACAACCTTCTCGAGGCGGTGGCGGCCGGCGTCGAGGTGCACTATCGGTCGCTGGGCGAGCGCGTCCTCAACCTCCCGGCGACGGTCTTCGCGCCCGACCGATTTCACAAGGCGCCGTACTACTTCAAGAAGAAGGACCTGACCGGCGCCGCGCGGCTCTTCGTCGTCGCCTACGCGGGCGAGAAGGCGGGCTGGCCGATCTTCTACGACCCCGGCAGCGTCGAGCCGGCGGTTCCGGCTCCGACCGAAGAGCGCGCCGTCTACATGGCGATCGCGCCTTGGAAGATCCTCGCCTACAAGGGGGGGCAGCTCGACCAGCCGACGCTCCAGGTCGAGGAACGCGATCCCCGCCACCGCCTGATCCTGAACCCGATCACCGACGACGCCGGGAAGATCGTCGGTCTGGCCGGTCTCCTCGTCGATGCCGCGCATTTCGAGAAGGTCGTCCTCTCCGGCGCGGTGCGCGACGCGCTGTCGCGCTTCCAGGGCGAGAAGCAGGCGCTGCCGGTGGTCTCCGGCCGCGACGGCGGCGGACGCGAGCTCTGCTTCGACACGGCGCCCGCCGCGCCGCCAGCACGCGCGCCGGAGGCCACCCGCCACCTGACCTTCGTCTTCCGCGACTGGGAGCTGGGCATCCACAGCCGCCACTACACCCCGGCCGGCTGGGCGCGGCGCAACTTCGCCATCAATCTGGCGCTCTCGGTGCTGCTCACGGCTGTCGTCGCCGGCGGCGTCCTCTTCGCGCTGCGTGCCGCCTCGAGGGCCATGCGCCTTTCCCAGATGAAGAGTGACTTCGTCTCCAACGTCTCCCACGAGCTGCGCACGCCGCTCGCTTCGATCCGCGTTTTCGGCGAGCTGCTGCGCCTCGGCAAGGCAGAGACGCCGGAGAAGGTGCGCGTCTATGGCGAGTACATCGAAACCGAGAGCCGGCGGCTCACCCAGCTGATCAACAACATCCTCGATCTCGCACGCATCGAATCGGGCCGCAAGAGCTACGAGCTGGTTCCGGCCGACCTGGAGGAGGTCGTGCGCGAGACCCTGCGCACCTTCCGCCCGAGCCTCGAGCAGGCCGGCTTCCGTCTCGGCTGGCAGCCGTCGGCGACGCCGCTCCCCGCCATCGCCCTCGACAGCTCGGCGATCGGCCAGTCGCTCGCCAACCTCCTCGACAACGCGGTGAAGTACTCGGGCGACGCGCGCGACATCGACGTCAGCCTGGAGCGCGAGGGCGACCTCGCGGTGGTCACGGTTGCCGACCACGGTGTCGGCATTCCGAAGGACGAGCAGGCGAAGATCTTCGACCGTTTCCACCGCGTCTCGACCGGCCTCGTCCACGACGTCAAGGGGAGCGGTCTCGGGCTCGCCATCGTTCGTCACATCGTCGAGGCACACGGCGGCCGCATCGAAGTCGAGAGCCGGCCGGGAGAGGGGAGCCGGTTCCGCATCCTGCTGCCGTTCGCCGACACTGCCGCCGCCCTCGCCGATGCCGCGGACTCCGCTGAGTCGGCCTATCCCTCCGATACCGTCGTCGTGCGGGCGGTCGAAGCGGCCACCGTGAACGTCCATCGCTCCGCGTCCCCGTCGCACCCCTCCGAGGCCTGACCGATGACCACCGTACTCATCGTCGAGGACGACGAAGCGATGTCGGTCGCGCTGCGCGACGGCTTCGCTTCCGAAGGCTACTGCGTGCGCGCCGCGCGCGACGGTGAAGCGGGTCTGCGCGCTGCGCAGGGCGATCCACCGGACCTGATGATCCTCGACGTCATGCTGCCGCGCATGACCGGACTCGATGTCTGCCGCGAGCTCCGCGCGAAGGGCAACGCCGTTCCGATCATCATGCTCACGGCGCGCGGCCAGGAGATCGACAAGGTCGTCGGCTTGCGCACCGGCGCCGACGACTACGTCGCCAAGCCGTTCGGTTTCATGGAGCTCATCGCGCGCAGCGAGGCGCTGCTGCGGCGCACCGGGAACGGCGGCGGCGGAACGGGCCCGCGCCGTGCGGCCGGGCCGCTCACGATCGGCGATCTCACCGTCGACCTCCAGCGCCACGAGGCGTTCCGGCGGAGTCCGGGCGAGGCCGGCGGCGGCAAAGGCCTCCCCGTCGAGCTCTCGGCGCGCGAGTTCCGCCTGCTCGCCTTCTTCGCCAGCCGGCGGGGCGAAGTCGTCAGCCGCGAGAGCCTGCTCGACGCCGTCTGGGAGACCCGGGGTGCCCCCTTGACCCGCACGGTCGACATGCACGTTGCAAAACTGCGCAAGAAGATCGAGCCCGACCCCCGCGAACCCCGCCACCTTCTCACCATCCACGGCCTCGGCTACAAGCTCACCGACGGTTGAGAGACCGGAAGCCGTCGCAGCAATTGGGGACAGTCCCCAATTCTCCTAAGTCCTGCGCGCTCAGCGGTTTGCCGTAATCAGGGACTGTCCCCAATTCTTGGTGGAGAGGGGGCGGAGCCGAGGCCGGGGCTCAGGGTTTGGGGGGGCCGGACTTGCCGATCTCGGGTTGAAGTTCGGCGAGCGCTGCTTCGAGGATCTCTTCCGCCTGCTTTTCCTGGTCGTCGAGGGCGGGCGGCGCGGCGGCGAGGTCGCGGAGCAGACGCCGGGCCTCGCGGATCCTCGCGCCGCGTTGGGGGCTCTCGTCGGCGAGCATCCTCGCGAGCTCGTCGAGCGCGGCGAAGCCCGTCCAGCGGTCCCGGGCGGCGAGGCCGAGAGTGGCACGCAGTGCCAGATCGATCGGAACGCTCTTGCGCGCAAGGAGAGCGTCGAGCATCGGCAGCGCCGCTGCGGCCGCCAGCGGGTCGCCGCTCTGCAGGCGCCAGGCGATGCGGGCCCGGGTCGCCGCCTCGCGCAGCGGGTGACGCGGGTCGATCGCGGCCAGCCGGGGGTCGAGCTCGCTCCACCGCACCTCGTCGCTCGCCGTGAGCGCGTGCCAGGCTTCGACGAGTGCGTCGGCGGCCGGATCGCGCGCGACCCAGTCGGCCAACTCGCCGGTAGGCTGGACGCGGCCGGCGTCGTGGGTCGTTCCGCGAGCGGCCTCGGATCGCGCTGCGGCGCGCAGTGCCAGGAGCCGCATGGCGAGAGCTTCGGGGCTCGCCGCCGCCGGCGGCGCTGCGGCGGCGCCGCCGGCCGCGCCGGAGTCCGCAGGCGCGTAGCCGTACGCATCGAGCCACCCGAACGCCGAGCGACGGGCTTCGTCGTCCCGAAGCTCGGTCGCGAGGCGCAGGGCCCGTGCCGGGGCGCCCTGTTCGAGGAGCCGCCGGACGAGGTACGCGCCATCGAGGTCGCGCGGCAGGTCCCGCAGTGCGTCGTAAGGCGAGAGCGCCGCCTCGAGCTCCTCCGGTCCGCGAGACTGGCCGAGGATGCGCGGCGATCGCGTCTGCAGGAGGTTGCGCAGGTCGCGAGTCGGCTCGGCGCCGGCGGCGAAACGGCGGGAGCCGTTGTCGTCGAGGATCCTGGCGAGCGCCAGATCCTCGGCGGAGAGGACCCCCACGTCGCTCCAGGCGGCGGCGTCGCGTGCGATCGCGCGTCGCGCCGTCGCGAGGTCGGCGAGCTCCCGGTCCGAGGCGACGAAGAGCACGGCGCCGCCAGGATGCGGCCGATAGCACTCGACGAAGGGGAAGACCGAACGCAGGGTGGCGACGAGCGAGCGCAGCAGCGCGACATCGACGAAATCGAGGCCGATCCACTGCACGAAGATCCCGCCGGGCTTCAGTCGGCCGTGCACCAGCGAGAAGAACTCCTGGGTGAACAGGCTCGCGGAGCCCGCCGTCCAGGGATGCGACGGTTGCGAGACGATGGCGTCGAAGAGCTCGCGATGCAGGGCGAGGGCGCTGCGTCCGTCTCCCAGGTGCAGCGCCACGCGGGGATCGGCGAGCGGGTCGCTCCGCCGGAGGGGCGCGACCGCGCGATTCGCGCGCACGATCTCAGGTTCGAGCTCGACCACGTCGATGCCTGCGATCGACGCCGGCAAGGCTTCGACGGAGTGCCCCGCGCCGAGCCCGATGACGAGCAGCCGGTCGATCCCGGGGCGCAACGCCGTGGGCAGGAGCGTGAGCCAGCGGGCGACGGCGTAGCGGGCGACCCGCCCGCCACGCGGCTGCACCGCCGACTCCGGAAGGCCGTTCGAGGTCATGCGCCACTCGAGGCCCTCGCGATGCAGCAGCACCGTCGCCGAGCGTCCGATGCCCGCGAAGACCACCGGTCCGAAGACCGCCAGCCGCGAGCGCACGCGGCCCGCGGATTTTCCCCCGGTAGTCTCCCCTGTCGGAGCGCTCGGCGCGAGCGGCGCGCTGGCTGCGAGCACCGCGCGGGCTGCGAGGACGGCCGTGGGAGACATGCGCAGCAGATTCCAGGGCGTCGCGGGAGGCGCGAGGAGCAGGGCGCCTCCGGCCAGGACGACCGCGCCGGCGACGAGCCGGGTGGAGCGCTCCCGCGGTCGCAGCGCGACGGCGAGAACGAGGGCGGCGCCCAGCGCGAGCGCCGAGACGACCGCGGACAGTCCGTGGAAGCCGAGTTGCGGAAGGAGCACGAGGCCGGTGGCGACGACCCCCACCACCGCGCCGGCGGTGTTGGCCGCGAGCACCGCCCCGGTCGAGGCCGCCGCCGTGCGCGCATCCTGCGCCGCAGCGCGCACCGCCATCGGGAAGCAGGCCCCGAAGGCGAGCGCTCCGGGGAACATCAGGGCGGCGCCGAGCAGCGTCGCGAGAAGGAGCGGATCGGCGCGGTCCGAAAGCGCCTCGAGGATCCGCGGCAGGCGATCGGCGGCGGCGAGCGCCAGGGGCGTCGCGATGCCCGCCACCAGGAGGAACCAGGAGAGAGCCTGTGCCGCCTGCGCAGCGCTTCGCGCGAAGCGCGTCGCGAGCGCCGTGCCGAGGGCGATGGCGAGCAGGAAGGTCGCGAGCATCGCGGCGAAGGAGTAGACGCTGCCGCCGAGCGCGAAGGTGAGGAGACGGGTCCAGAGCAGCTCCAGCGAGAGCGCCAGCCCGCCGGTGAGGGCGGCGACCGCGAGTGGCCAGCGTGGGCCGGGGGCGGAGGCGAGACTGGCCGCGTCGAGGTCGTCGGGTGCCGGCGGCGGTATCGGAACCATCGGCGCCACGGGCGCCACCGGCGCTCGCGGCGTCGCCGCGACCCTGGCCCTGAGCGACGCGAGCACGGCAAGCAAGGCGACGGCGAGGTTCAGTCCGACGCCGACGTAGATCGCGCGCCCGAGCCCGAGGCGTGGCAACAGCACGAAGCCGGTGAGCAGCGCGCCGAGCGCCGCGCCGAGGGTGTTCGACGCATACAGCGCGCCGACGCGGCGGCCGAGAGCCGACTCCCGGCGCACGGCGGAGCGCACCAGGAGCGGCAGCGAAGCCCCCATGAGAAACGTCGGAGGCAGGAGGAGGAGAGCCGCCCCGGCGAGGTGGAAGCTGGTGAGCGCACCCAGGCCGGCGTCGAGGTCGAAGCCCTCGGTGGTGAAGAAGCGCCGCTGCGCCCACGCCGCCCCGCGCAGGAGCATCGGCAGCAGCAGTGCGAAGCCGGCGATCGCCGCTTCGACCAGCCCGTAGGCGAGCAGTGGCCGGCGGACCCCGGACGCCCAGCGGCCGCCGAAGTGGGAGCCGAGGGCGAGCCCGGCCATGAACGCGGCCAGAACGGAGATCACCGCGAGCTCCGAGGCGCCGAAGATGAGGCCCAGCTGCTGCGTCCAGGCGGTCTGGAAGAGGAGCGCCGAGGCTCCCGAGAGGCCGAAACAGACGAGAGCCACGGCCCAGTGCGCCGATTCCGCCGGCGCGCCGGTAGCGCGCAGGGAGCGGCGGGAGCTCTCTCCGGCCGCGCTCATGGCGCGCCGGCGCGAGCAGGCAGGCCGAGGCGCAGCCGCACGGCCGGTTCGTGGAAGCGGAAGCGGCCGTCACGCAGCGCCTGGTCCTGGACTTCGCGATAGAGCGCCTGACGGTTTCGCGCCACGAAATCGCGCAACACGTCGGCAGCGACCTCGGCGTAGGGTCGCACCATCGGATCGACGCGCTCCATCACCTGGACGATCGAGATCCGCTGGTTGAACTGAAACGGCACGGTGTAGCCGGCGGACGGCATGTCGACGAGCAGGTAGCGGATCTTGGGCTCGAACAGTTCGAGGTCGCGGGCGCTCGACCAGCCGGCGTCCTGAACGATGCCGCCGAGCTCGAGCGCCAGCGACTCGAGCGTCGCGCGGCCGCTCTGGAGCTCGGCTTGGGCCGCTTCGAGACGCACCAGCCGGGCGCCGGGATCGTCCCCGAGCGGCACCGAGAGCATCCGCAGGCGCATGCGCAGCGGCGTCTGGTAGAGGAAGCGGTTGTCCTCGTAGTAACGCTCGAGGTCGGCACGCCGGCCGGCGGCGAGCTTTTCGATGCGCGCGTCGACCTCCCGGCGGGCGATCTCGGTGCCGAGCGCCGCGCGTTGGCGCGCCGCGATCCCGGCGGCGTGTTGGGTGCTGAATCCGTCGCGTTCGGCGAGACGGTAGATGCGCTCGGAGTCGGCCCAGTCGCCGTAGACGAGGTCGGCCTCTTCGGCGAAGCTCCGCGCTGTCGGGTCGGCGGCGCGGCGAGCGGCGATCTCCTCGCGCAGCTCGCCGACCGTCCATTCGAGGTCGCCGACCCGCAGCACCACTTCGGCCTCGCCCAGCGCGACGGCGCGTCGCAGCGCTTCGGAATCGAGAAGCTTGGAGCCGTCCGGCAGGGCCTCCTGTCCGGCGATCTCGCGCAACGTCTGGCGGCGGCGTTCCATGAACAGCTCGCGCGCCAGCAGGCCGCGGACGTCGGCGAGCTCGAACCGCTTCTCGGGAATGATGTCGCTCACCTGAAAGAGGAGGACGCCGTCCTTGCTGCGCACCGGTTCGCTGACTTCGCCTTCGCCCAGGGCGAAAACGATCTTCTCGACGGCGGCGGGCAGGCGCCCCTGGGTGATCGAACCGAGCCGTCCGCCGAGCGCCCGGGTCTCCGAGCGCGAGTGCTCGCGGGCGATGGCAGAGAAGCTGGCGCCGGCTTCGATTTCGCGCTTGAGCGCCCGCGCCAGCTCGAGGACCGGTTCCGGATCGGCGCCGCGTTCGACGCGCAGCAGGAGGTGCCAGACGAAGCGCTGGGCCGGGCGGTGGAAGCGGTCGGGATCGGCCGCGAAGGCGGCAGCCACCTCGGCCTCGGTCGGAACGGCGATGGCGCTCGAGCGCGTCGAGCGGTAGAGCTCGACGACCGCCCGGTGCCGGAGCTTCTCACCGGTTTGCCCGAGCCCGGCGATGGCGCGCTCGAGCTCGCGCTCGTCGGCGGGGACGAGCAGCGCCTCGAGGGCGAGCAGGCGGGCGCCCTCTTCGAAGCTCGCGAGGAGCTCCTCGCCGCGCGCCGCTGTGGCCGCGCCGCCGCGCGCATGGAGCCACTGCTCCACGGCGGCGAAGGGGATCTCGCCGCGCATGGTGGCAGCCGCGGAGTTCGCCTCGTCGGCGCCGCGATGGCAGCCGGAGAGGAGCGCGACGGCGCAGCAGGCGAGTCCCAGCAGGCGAGCGGGGTGACGCATCACGGCGCCTCTGCGAGACGGCTGGCCTGCGCCGCCAGACGGGGATCGGGACACTGCCCGGCGATGCGGGCGGCGAGCTCGCGCGCCGCGGCGCCGCGCCCGGTGGCCAGCAGGAGCGTGGCGCGGGCGAGCTGCGCCCTCCAGTAGTCGGGCGCCAGGTCGAGCGCCCGGTCGAGCTCGCGTTCGGCGTCGGCGTAGCGCTCGCGCGCGAAGAGGAAGGTGGCGAAGTTGAGCCGTGCGGCAGGGTCGAGCGGTTGACGCGTCACGAGCTCCCGGAACTCGGCCTCGGCGAGGTCGAGCCGGCCCGAATCGGCCAGGAGGATCGCCAGGCTCTGGCGGGCGCGTCCGAAATCGGCGTCGAGGTCGAGCGC
>JAGPDF010000097.1 GCA_018057705.1 Thermoanaerobaculia bacterium
GCGAGGTTTCGCGGCTGGTCGACGTCGGCGCCGCGGCGGACGCCGATCTGGTAGGCGAGGAGCTGGAGGGGGATGACGGTGACGATGGGGGAGAGCGCTTCGGGGAGGGCCGGGACGCGCAGGACGTGGTCGGCGACGCCGTCGAGCTCGGCGGGGTCGCGGTCGGTGACGACGATGACCTTGCCGTCGCGGGCCTTCACCTCCTGCAGGTTGCTCTTCGTCTTCTCGAAGACGCGCCTGCCGGTCGCGATCGCGACCACCGGCAGGTTCTCGTCGATGAGCGCGATCGGCCCGTGCTTCATCTCGCCGGCGGGGTAGCCCTCGGCGTGGATGTAGGAGATCTCCTTGAGCTTCAGCGCCCCTTCGAGCGCCACCGGGTACTGGATGCCGCGGCCGAGGAAGAGGAAGTCGGTCGCCGTGTGGTATTGCCGCGACAACTTTTCGATCTCGGGCTCGAGTGCCAGGGCCTCCGAGATCGCCTGCGGCAGGTGGGCGAGCGGGGCGAGGAGCTCGGGCTCGATCTCCCGCCCGAGCTGCTGGCGGAGGTAGAGCGCGAGCAGATAGAACGCCACGAGCTGGGTGGTGAACGCCTTGGTCGAGGCGACGCCGATCTCCGGGCCGGCGTGGGTGTAGAGCGTGCCGGAGCTGATGCGCGTCGCCTGCGAGCCGGGGACGTTCGAGAGCGCGATCAGGCGTGCGCCGCGCTCCTTCGCCGCCTCCATCGCCCAGACGGTGTCGATGGTCTCGCCGGACTGCGAGATGCCGGCGACCAGCACCGAGGCGTCGGCGATCGGATCGCGGTAGCGGTACTCCGAGGCGTAGTCGACCTCGACCGGAATCCGCGCCAGCTCCTCGATCAGGAACTTGCCGATGAGCGCCGCATGCCAGGAGGTGCCGCAGGCGAGGAGCTGGATGCGCGCGAGCGAGCGCACGTAGTCGGGCGCCAGCTCGAGGGCGTCGAAGCCGACCGTACCGGTCTCGAAGTCCACCCGGCCGCCGAAGGTGTCGCGCGCGGCCTCGGGCTGCTCGAAGATCTCCTTCAGCATGAAGTGCTTGTAGCCGCCCTTCTCGACCTGCTGCGGATCCCAGTTGAGGCGCGTCACCGGGCGCTCGACGGCGGCGCCCGAACGGTCCCAGATCTCGATCTGCGAGCGGGTGAGGCGAGCGATGTCGCCGTTGTCGAGGAAGATCACGTCGCGGGTGTGTGCGATGAGCGCCGCCGGGTCGGAGGCGAGGAAGCTCTCGCCCTGCCCGAGACCGAGGACGAGCGGTGTGCCCTGGCGCACCGCGACGATCTCTTCGCCGTCTCCCTGGGTACTCTCGGTGCCGATCAAGGCGCAGGCGTACATACCCTCGAGCTCCCCGACCGCGCGCTTGACCGCCGCGGCCAGGTCGCCGTCGTAGTAGGACGAGACGAGGTTCGCGATCACTTCGGTGTCGGTGTCGGTCGAGAAGGTCCAGCCCTCCGCGAGGAGTCGGCGCTTGATGACGAGGAAGTTCTCGATGATGCCGTTGTGGATGATCGCGATCCGGTTCCGCGAATCGACGACCGGGTGGGCGTTCCTCTCGGTGGGCTTGCCGTGCGTCGCCCAGCGAGTGTGGGCGACGCCGTAGCTGCCGTGCAGGCCGTTGCCGGCCAGGCGCTCCACCAGGCGGTCGAGCTTGCCTTCGGCGCGGCGCGTCTCGAGTTTGCCGTCGGACACCACCGCCACGCCAGCCGAGTCGTAGCCCCGGTACTCCAGCCGCCGCAGCCCGTCGATGAGCAGCGGCACGACCTCACGGGGTCCGACGTAGCCGACGATTCCACACATTTTCAGTCGCTCGCTTTCCTGTCGGTCGGTGGCGCCGTCCGGACACGTCGCTCGGCCCAGCCGGGCACCGTGCGCTGCGGCGAACGCTCGACGGCGAGGGCGCCATCGGGCACGTCGCGCGTGATCACCGAGCCCGCGCCGGTCGTCGCATGGGCGCCGATCGTGACCGGCGCCACCAGCATCGTATCGCTGCCGATGAAGGCGCCGGCGCCGATTTCGGTGCGGTGCTTGCTCTCGCCGTCGTAGTTGCAGGTCACGGCGCCGGCGCCGATGTTCGCGCCGTCGCCGACCTCGGCGTCGCCGAGGTAGGCGAGGTGCCCGGCCTTCGCTTTCCTGCCCAGACGGCTGTTCTTGATCTCGACGAAGTTGCCGACCCGCGCCCCGTCGCCGAGGACCGTTCCCGGCCGCAGACGCGCGAACGGTCCGACCCGGCAGCCGTTGCCGACCGTGGCGCCGTCGAGCACGGAATAGGGTTCGATGACGCTGTCCTGGCCGACCGTCGAGTCGCGCATCCAGACGCCCTGGTGCAGTGTCGAGCCGGTGCCGACGCGGTTCGCGCCCAGGAGAGCCACGTCGGCGTGCACGACGCTGTCGGGGGCGATCTCCGACTCGGGTTCGATGGCGGTGCGCTCGGGCGCGAAGAGCGTCACGCCGCCGCGCTGGAGCTCGCGCGCCTTGCGCTCGAGGAGCAGCCGGTGGACCCGGGCGAGATCGGCGCGATCGTTGACGCCCAGCGCCTCGTCGGGATCCTCGAGCTCGACGACCTCGATCCTCCTGCCGGCCGCGGCGGCGTTGCCGAGGGCGTCCGTCAGATAGAGCTCGCCCTGGGCGTTGTCCGGTTCGAGGGCTGCGAGGAAATCGAAGATTTCCGGCGCGGGCAGGGCGTAGAGACCGGCGTTCACGCGGCAGATCGCTAGCTCCCCGGCGTCAGCGTCGGCGACCTCGACGATGCGGTCGAGCGTGCCATCGGGGCGGGTGAGGACGCGGCCCAGCGTACCGGGCTCGCGCAGGGTAGCGGCCGCCATCGCGCCCCAGCCGGCAGCGGCCGCCCGCGCCAGCCGGTCGAGCGTGGCGGCGCGCACCAGCGGGACATCGCCCGAGAGGACGAGCAGCAGCGCCGGGCGGTCGGAAGCGAGCGCCGCCGCCTGCAGGAGAGCGTGGCCGGTGCCGCGCTGTTCGCGCTGCTCCACCCAGGTGATGTCGTTCTCGGGGAAGGCGGCGCGGACGCTCTCGGCGCGGTGGCCGACGACGACCAGGAGGCGATCGCAACCCGAGAGCCGCGCGGTGGCGAGGACGCGCGCCAGCATCGGCCGGCCGGCGACCTCGTGCAGAACCTTCGGCAGCGCCGACCGCATGCGCTTGCCCTGACCGGCTGCGAGGACGACCGCGATACGGTCGGGTCCGGAGGTGCGGTCAGGTGCCATCGATAGCGGGGATCCCGAGGGCGGCGCGGGTCAGGAGGGGCCGTGGACGAAGGCGAACTCGGCCCGGTTGAGAACGTCGGCGAAGTCGGAGTCGTGGAAGGCCAGGACGCGATTCCGGGCGTTCTGCCCGACGGCGAGCGCCAGGAGCTCAGCGGCCTCCGCGATGGCACCCTCGAGCGCCAGGATGGAGGCTGCGAGGTAGGCCATCCGCTCGTCGCGGTGATGGCGGCCGCCGCGCCGGCAGAGCGCCAGCGCCGCGGCGAAGTCTCCGCGGTTCTTCGCCACCACCGCCTGGAGGTAGGGGTCTTCGTCGGTGTCCGGGGCGCTGCCGTTGCCGAGGCGCTGCTCGCAGAGCGCGAGGTATTGGCGGGCGCGCTCGCCGAGGCTGGGGTCGTCGTCGATCTCGCCGAGCAGGCGGCGGAACAGTCCCGCGGCCTCGCGCCAGTGCTTCTGCTGCGCGGCGGCGACGGCGCGTCCGAAGAGCTCGACCTGCGGATCCGGGACGGGGCCGGAAACCGGGCGAGGGACGGCGGGGGCGGGCTTCTTGGCAGTGCGCTTGTCGGGCATCGAAGGGGGGGTCGCGGGAGAGTGGGTCGGGGTCGGTCGGAAAGACGATCGAAGGGACGGACTCAGCGCTTGCGCAATTCGACGAGGATCTGCTTCGCCACCGCCTTCAGGGTGTCGAAGACTCCGATGCCCGTCGTGGCCACGGCCTCGAAAGTCGGCTCGCGCTTGTAGTTCAGCGTGCGGTACATATCGGCGACCGGCGCGACGTCGGGCATGTCGCGCTTGTTGAACTGCAGGGCGTACGGAATCGTCTGCAGGTCGAAGCCGTGCTCGTGCAGGTTGTCCTCGAGGTTGCGGATGGACTCGATGTTGGCCTCCATCCGCTCGGGCTGGCTGTCGGCGACGAAGACCACGCCGTCCACGCCCTTCAGGATCAGTTTGCGGCTGGCGTCGTAGAAGACCTGCCCGGGGACGGTATAGAGGTGGAACCGGGTCGTGAAGCCGCGGATCGACCCGAGGTCGAGCGGCAGGAAGTCGAAGAAGAGCGTGCGATCGGCCTCGGTGGCGAGCGAGATCATCTTGCCCTTCGCCTCCGGCGCGGTCTTGCTGTAGATGAACTGCAGATTCGTCGTCTTGCCGCCCAGGCCAGGGCCGTAGTAGACGATCTTGCAGTTGATCTCCCGGCTGGCGTAGTTGATGAACGTCATGGCGTTTCGAGTGTCGGTCCGCGGAAGTTCCGGACCTACTCGGAGAACAGGGCGTCGATGTCCTCGTCCGTGATCTCGGAAAACGGACTGGCATGAGTCGGGGTGGCGGCGCCCTTCGTCTGCTTCACCTGCATGTCCTCGAAAATGTGGTCCATCTCCTGGCTGCCGCGCTTGACGCGCAGCCGGACCAGGCCGAGGGACGAGCGGTCATCGAAGATGACCAGCAGGATGGCGCGCTTGGCGACGATCGAGATATGGATGTGATCGCGCTTGCCCTCGTGGAAGAGGACCGAGAACTCGCGCTCGCCGATGAGCTTGGCGAGCCCGTCGGTGGCCGCGACGTTGCCAGCGGTCAGGCTCGCGAGGCTGGTGGTGTCGAACTGCTCCACCTCGCCGGCGGCGGCGATCTGCTGGCCGTTCTTGTCGATGAGGAAGATGGCCCGGGCGTTGGCCTCCTGGCGCAGTTTCTTCAACGCCCCGTCGAGGCGTTGGAACTCTTCCTGATACAAGACCAGCTCAGCTCCAGCCATCGGCTCGGCTCTCCCGGGTGCTAGACAGACGATCGGGGCGATCGCGCGCCTCGATAAGACAGGGATAATACGCCACTCTCGCCGGGCTGCCCAAGTTCCGCCCGAAGGGGTCCGGGGCGGTCGGTAAACAGGCCGGCGGCCCCCTGCGCCAGAAGCTCGCGGGCGCGGGCGGCGTCGTTCACCGTATAGACCAGGAGCGGCGGTCCCGCGCTGGCTCCGCGGGCGCGAAGCGACGCTGCGCTGGCGCGGGCGACTCCGCCGGCGACGTGCAGGCTCCAGGCGGCGAGCTCCTCGCCCAGGCGTTCGAGCGCGGGCGTCCAGAGCCGGGCGAGCGGCGCGATCCGGGCGGTCGCCGACTGGCGGCGCAGCTCCCGGAGCAGGGCGGCGTCGAAGGAGGAGAAGAGGACGTTCTGCCGGCCCGCGGTCGCCGCGAGGGCGAGCTCTGCGAGCCGCCCGGGGGCCGTGCGGCGGACCTTGAGCTCGATGTTCACCGGAAACTCCGGCGGCAGGGCGACGAGGAGCTCGGCCAGGGTCGGAATGCGTCCGGCTGGCTCTGGACACCCCGGACACTCCGGGTGCTCCGGATGCCGCAGCGCAACTCCCTGGAGCTCGCCGAGGCTCGTGCTCTCGACCTCGAGGTCGGGCCGCCCGGCGAGGCGCCCCAGATGCTCGTCGTGATGCAGGACGAGGACGCCGTCGGCCGTCGCCCGGACGTCGAACTCGAGGAGGTCGGCCCCCTCCTCGACGGCGCGCAGGAGGGCCGGGAGGGTGTTCTCGAGCAGTGGCAGGGCGCCGCGATGGGCGGCGATCCAGGGGGGCGGCGGGAGTTTCACCTGGCGGCCATCTTCCGCCGCCGGCCGCCGCCGCGCAAGGCGGGCGAGCGCCGGCAGGCAGCCTGCCTCTCGCCGGAGCGACTGTGGTGAGCGGCACGAAAAGCTTCGGCAAAGGGGGTTAGGATCGTAGCCAACCGTCTGCGGGTCTTCCCAGCCGTCGCGCGCCAAGGGTACCGATGCCAAGAGGTTCTCGCCTGAAAGTCGATCTCTCCCGGCGCCGGCCGTGGGCAGTCGCTGCAGCTCTAGCGAGCGCGGCGGTTCTTTCCTCTGCCGGTCTTTTCGCGCAGGGGCCTGCGCGAACGCTCGCCCCAAGCGCGATCGAGCAGGTGCGCCAGCT
Organism: Thermoanaerobaculia bacterium; assembly: GCA_018057705.1. Taxonomy (NCBI): domain Bacteria; kingdom Pseudomonadati; phylum Acidobacteriota; class Thermoanaerobaculia; species Thermoanaerobaculia bacterium. Next base: position 6,150 of record JAGPDF010000097.1, read on the forward strand.
CACCGAGTGGAAGAACGGTCGCACCGCGGCGGAGCGCAAGATCGACTCGCAGCTGCTCTTCGCGCTGGATCGCCGATCGGGTCGCATGGCGGGCGCTCTGTCGACGATCGAGCCCCTGGCGTTGCCCAAAGAGGGCGCGCTCGAGGTCGACATCGACCTCGTCCCGGGAGTGGATCCCGGACCGGTGGCCGCGGGCATCCGGACGCTCGGCGGAGAGGTCGCCTTCTCGTCGTCGCGGTTCGCCTCCTTGCGCGCCCGCGTCGGCCTCGACTCGATCCGGCCGCTCGCCGCGCGGCCCGAGGTGCGGCGCATCGTGCCGGCGCGCCAGCCGTTCACGCAGGGAATCGTCTCGGAGGGCGATCGCACCCACGCCGCCGACTCGGCCCGCGACCTCTACGCCCTCGACGGCGGCGGAAGAAAAGTCTGCGTCCTTTCGGACGGCGTGGGTGCCCTCGCCTACTCGCAGGCGACCGGGGAGCTGCCCGCGGTCGACGTCCTGCCGGGGGAGGAGGGGAGCGGCGACGAGGGCGCCGCGATGCTCGAGATCGTCCACGACCTCGCCCCGGGTGCCGAGCTCGGTTTCGCCACCGCCTTCGGCGGGGTGGCGCGCTTCGCAGAGAACATCCTCGATCTCGCCGCGAGCGGCTGCGAGGTCATCGTCGACGACGTGATCTACCTCGTCGAGTCGCCCTTCGAGGACGGCAGCATCGCCGCGGCGGTGGACGAGGTGAGCGCGCAGGGGGTGCTCTACGTCTCGTCGGCGGGCAACCAGGGAAATCTGGACGACGGCACCTCCGGCACCTGGGAGGGCGACTTCGCCCCCGGCCCGCCGCTGCCCGTGCTTCCCGGCCTCGAGCTCCTCGACTTCGGCGGTGGCGAATCGTCGAACCTGCTCCTCGAGGACGCCCCGGCCGTCGTCCTGCACTGGACCGATCTGTTCGGGACGGCGGCCAACGACTACGACCTCTACGTACTCACCGGCGATCTCGCGAACGTCGCCCGCTTTTCGAACAACACCCAGGACGGCAGCGGTGGCGACGACGATCCGGTCGAGATCATCAGCTTCTTCGGCTCTGGCGCATCGCTCGGCGAGCGGCTGGTGGTGGTGCGCGCCGCGGGTGCCGCCCGCCTGCTGAATCTGGTCGCCTTTCGCGGCGAGCTCGCCCGGGCGACCGGGGGTGCCTTGCGCGGCCATGCTGCCGCGGCAGGGGCGCTCGCCGTCGCGGCCGCGCCGGCCTTCGCCGCCTACAACTCGGGCCAGCCCTCGGGTCCGTATCCGCTCGCCTTCGACGCCAGCCAGGCGAGCGAGACGTTCAGCGCCGACGGACCGCGACGGATCTTCTTCTCCGCCCAGGGGACGCTCCTGCCGGGCGCCCCGCCGGGCGACTTCTCTTCGACCGGCGGCATCGTGCGTGCCAAGCCCGAGCTCACGGCCGCCGACGGAGTCTCGACCTCGGTGGACGGCTTTTCTCCGTTCTTCGGGACCTCCGCGGCGGCGCCGCACGCGGCGGCGCTCGCGGCGGTCTACTGGAGCGCCCTTCCCGCGGCGACCGCGGAGCAGGTGCGGGCGGCGCTCCTCGATCAGGCGCTCGACATCGAGGCGCCGGGGCCCGACACGACCACCGGGCACGGCCTGGTCGATCTCGCTGCGATGCTCGCCGCCGCTGCGGTGCCGATGCGCGCCAATCTCGAGCTCGGCGCGGTGGTGCCTTCGGAGCTCCTCGGAAACGGCGACGCGGTTCTCGATCCGGGAGAGCGCTGGCGGCTCGACGTCGAGCTCGCGAACGTCGGCGGCGCCGCAGCAGAGAAGATCTCGGCCGCTCTCGCGGCAGAGAGCGCCGACACGGTGGTCGTGGACGGGAACGCCGCGTGGACGGATCTGGCGGCGGGCGCGAGCGTCACGAGCTTCGACGGCTTCGTGATCGAAGTGGCGCGCAGCGCACCCTGCGGCGCGATCCTGCCGCTTTCGCTCTCTGTCCTCTACGCCGGCGGCGTGGCACCCGAGACGCTGACGTTCCAGCTCGTCCTGGGTGCTCCCGGCGAGCCGGTGCGCTTCGTCTACGCCGGGCCGCCGGTCTTCATCGCCGACACGACGGTGCGCGGCGTCCCGGGTCCGGAGGCGATCGCGCACCTCCCGGTCTCCGGCCTCGGGGGCTTCCTCGCCGATCTCGATCTGTCGTTCGACGGCGAGCTCTGCACGATCGTGCCGGTCGCCCCGACGGTGGGTATCGAACACCCGTTCGTGAGCAATCTGTTGATCGAGCTCATTGCGCCTTCGGGTCTCGCCCTCCCGATGATCCGCTTTGCCGACGGTCTGGGCAACCACTTCTGCCAGACGGTGCTCGACGACGAGAGCCCCGGCGGACCGATCCAGGGCGTCGAAACGGACGACAATCCGTTCACCGGCAGCTACCTGCCGGCGCGACCGCTCTCGAGCTTCGACGGCGAGGATCCGAACGGTACCTGGACGATCCGGGTCACCGACTGGAATCCACTCGACGTCGGCTACGTGCGCGCTTTCTCGCTCACCGCCACGCCGGCGGCCTGTCGTGCTTTCGGCGGCGCGGTGGAGATCCCGGCCCTCTCCCCGGCCGGATTGGCGCTGAGCGCTCTGCTCCTGCTCGCAGTCGGTCTGCATCTCCTGGCGCGCCGCCGCTCGCCCCGCTCCCCTGATCACCTCGATCGCTTCGATCGCTCCAGTGACTGAGCACGCCGCCGACTCGAGGGGTCCGGCCGACTCCGCGGCGCGGGCCGCCCGGGCGCGCAGGGAGCTCTGGATCTGGCTGACGCCGGTCCTGCTCGCACTTGCCCTGCTGAGCATCGCGGGCGCGAGCCGGGCGTGGGCGCCGCGCGGTTGGATGCCCGAGCCTCTGCTCGGCCTCGTCCTGCTCGGCGGCGCCCTCGCCGGCGCACTCCATCGTCCGTTCGGCGGTGCCTCACTCGCCCTCGGGGCGGTGATCGTCTACCCCGGCTTCGAGCACCTGGGTATTGTCCCGGTCGCCGTGCTCGTGCCGTTCGCGCTCGCCGGAGCGGAGCTCCTGCAGCGCTGGATCGAAGCCCATCGCGACCTGCCGCTGCCCGAGCGCCGAAGCCTCTCGCGGCTGGCCGGGTGGGTGGCGATCGCGGAGCTCTCAGTGCTCGCCGCCGGCGCGATCTTCCTGCTCGTGCCGGACCGTTTCGCGCTCGCCGCGATGGTCTCCGCGCTCGTCTGGCTCGCCATTCCGGCGGCCTACGAGCTGATCATCCGGCGATCGGTGCGGCGCGAGTCGGCGCTCGACTTTCTGCGCTCGCAGACGCCGCTGCTCTACGACCTCGCGGGGCTCGTGCTCGGCGCGCTGGTCGTCGTGGTGGCCGGAGGCGCCGGCTGGGTGACGGCCTGGGTCGTGCTGGGCGCCTTCGCTCTGCTCGCCGGGGAGGCGGCGCGCAACGGTCTCGCCGCCGCCGGGCATGTTCGCCGTCTCGATGAGGCGCATCGCCTGCGCCGCGCCGGCGCGGCGCTCGCCGAGGGGGGCGCCGGCATTCTCGGGGTCGCCGAGCAGGTGCGCACCGAATGCGCGGCCCTGCTGCCCTTCTCCTGGTTCCAGCTCGAGCTCGAGGTTCCCGACCAGGGGCGGGCGAGCTGGTGGGCGGAGGCCGGTGGCGCGCTCGCGCCGGGGGCACCCGCGCCACCACCGGTGCCGCCGGCGCTCCCCGGCATCCATCGGCGCGGGGCGTGGAAGGTCGTCGAACGCGCGCTGGGCGAGCCGCGGCCGATCGGTTGGGTCCGCCTCTGGTTCGACCCGCGGCGGATCGAGCCGCGGGCGCTCGAGCTCTTCAACGGCCTGTTGCCGCAGATGGCCGCATCGTTGCGCGAAGCGCTCGTCGAACGGGCTGCCAAAGTCGACCGGCTGACCGGAGCGGCCTCGCGACGGGTGCTCGAACAGCGCCTCGAGGAGGCGTTCGCGCAGAGCCGCGAGGAGGGGAGCTCGATCGCCGTCGTGATCTGCGACCTCGATCACTTCAAGCGCATCAACGACACCTACGGCCACCCGACCGGCGACCTCGCGCTGAAGAGCGTCGCCCAGGTGCTGCTCGCACCGGCGCGCGGCGGCGACCTCTGCGCCCGCTACGGCGGCGAGGAGTTCGTGCTGCTGTTCGAGGAGACCTCCGGCGAGACGGCGCTCGAGATCGCCGAACGCCTGCGCAAGCGGGTCGAAGCGCTGGCGGTCGAGGCTCCTTCCGGCGACCGCCTCACGCTGACCATGAGCGTCGGCGTCGCCGCCGCCCCCGAGCTCGCCGTGAAGAGCGCCCACGATCTCCTGCATCTCGCCGACCAGGCGCTCTACACCGCGAAGCACCTCGGGCGAAATCTCTGCCTGCTCGACACCGGCCAGGGGAGGCTCCGCACCGCTGCGGGCGACCTCGTCGAGCTGGCCGAGAGCGCCGGCACGTCGAGCGAGGCCGACGGTTCGGGTGCGAAACCGTCCCCCGAAGCGCCGGTCTTCTTCGCCTGAAGCGGCGCCGGCTGGAGCCGGCCCACAAGAGCCCGCCCCGGAGAGCGCGCAGGCAGTTCGTCTAGAATCCGTTTTTCGACGCACGGTTCGAGATCGGAGGAGTCCCTTGTCAGCCAGTGAATCCCGTTGGGCCTTGATCCTCGGCGCTTCGAGCGGCTTCGGTGAAGCTGCGGCGCTCGAGTTCGCCGCCGCCGGCTACGACATTTTCGGCGTCCACTTCGATCGCCGCCAGGCGATGCCCCACGTCGAGGAGATCCGCGCCGGCATCGCGGCCACCGGTCGCCAGGCGCACTTCTTCAACATCAACGCCGCCGACCACGACAAGCGCGCCGAGACGGTCGCCGAGATGGTGCGCCTCGCCGGCGGCCGGCCGATCGGCGTCCTCATGCACTCGCTCGCCTTCGGCACGCTGAAGCCGTTCATCGCCGACGACCCGAAGGACGCGATCACACCGGCGCAGATCGAGATGACGCTCGACGTCATGGCGAACTCGCTGGTCTACTGGACGCAGGACCTGGTGCGCAGCCGGGCGCTCGGCATGGGGGGCCGCGTCTTCGCCATGACCTCCGCCGGCGACCACGTCGTCTGGAAGGCCTATGGCGCGGTCTCGGCGGCGAAATCGGCGCTCGAGTCGCACGTCCGCCAGCTGGCCTACGAGCTCTCGCCGCTGGGCATCGCGGTGACCGCCATCAAGGCGGGTGTCACCGACACGCCGGCGCTGCGGAAGATCCCGGGCAACGAGCAGATCGTCGAGAGCGCCAAGGCCAGGAACCCCTCCGGCCGCCTGACCACGACGCAGGACGTCGCGAAGTGCCTGGTGGCGCTCGCGGCGCCGGGCGCCTACTGGCTGACCGGCTCGGTCCTGAACGTCGACGGCGGCGAGGACATCGCCGGCTGAGCCGTCGCCGGACCCTTTGGAGGGGTCTGGAGCGGTCCGGGTCGGCGCGCGAGCGGGCGAGCGTCGCGTTGACACCCGCGGGAGCCGTTCCGTAGACTGCCAGATCGGACGGGGCGTAGCGCAGCCTGGTAGCGCACCTGCCTTGGGCGCAGGGGGTCCCCAGTTCAAATCTGGGCGCCCCGACCAGCTCTTGGACGGACATCCAGAAGCAGCCGACGACAGGAGCCCGCAGCGATCAGCTGCCTGTAGCTCAGTTGGATAGAGCAGCGGCCTTCTAAGCCGCGGGTCGGGGGTTCGAATCCCTCCAGGCAGACCAGTTGGTTTCGGTCCGCAGGGACGGAAGAGACCGGCAACGAGCAGGGATGTGCAGGGAAGTATGGTGAGCGTAGCTCAATGGTAGAGCCCCGGATTGTGGTTCCGGCTGTTGCGGGTTCGAGTCCCGTCGCTCACCCCATTTTTTGACGGTTCTTTCGCAAGCACGGCGCCCGTAGCTCAGCTGGATAGAGCGTGAGCCTCCGGAGCTCAAGGTCACAGGTTCGACTCCTGTCGGGCGCACCATTTGCCACACCCTTTCTCCCCCCATCTCTCCCGCCGTGTCCTGTTTCACAGCCCGGAATCCCGGGGATGCTAGAATCCGGGGAAGTATCCGAGGAGGCTGAGCCATGAGAGCTGACAAAGTCGTGCATCGCGCTCGCACCCGTGTCGTTGCGTTGCCGCTCCTCCTGCTGGTGGGCGCGTTCGCCGCGCTGCCGGTTTCGGCGGCGGTCTATACCGTCACGATGAAGAACGGGACGACCTTCGACAGCCGCTATCAGCCGGAAGAGGCGAGCTGGGACGAGAACCTGGTCGTCGTGATGACCGAGTTCGGCAACCGCATCGCGCTCGCCGCAGCCGAGATCGACAGCGTCACGGTCGACAGCGAGAGCCGCGGCTTCGGACATCAGATCAACTCGACCACCATGGCGCTCGGCTGGGCGCCGAACGACGCCATCGATCCGACCTCTCCAGAGGGCCAGGCCGCTCTGGCTGCCGAGGCGGCGGCCGCGGCCAACGCCGCGCAGGCGCCGACGGTCTACAATCAGCAGCAGTTCGTCGAACCGGGGGCGCTCTCGGGCCTTCCCGTCTGGATGACCGGCATCAACGCCGTGCCGCAGGTGCAGCCGGTGGTATCGGCGCCGCCACCGAATCAGTAGGCGCGCATTCGGGTTCGCCGGGCGCCCGGCGATCCTCTCGAGCAAGGCTCCCAAGGCCCCGCGCGGTGCGGGGCTCACTTTGACAACCACGACGTAGCGGTGGCCCCGCGAGAAATCGCGGGGCTCGCAAGAGGGAAGCCGGTTTGAAGCCGGCGCGGCCCCCGCCACTGTAACCGGGTACGAAACCGGAGACACCACTGCGCG
>JAGPDF010000098.1 GCA_018057705.1 Thermoanaerobaculia bacterium
CGGCGGTCGGGCACGATGCGGTAGTTGCGGTTGGTGCTCGCCTTGAGACCCTGCTCGACCGCGGCGAGAATCGCCAGCGGATCCTCGCTGCGCGGATTGTCGGAGGTCGCGATCGGAAGGTCTGCGAGGTCGCCCGCGATCTTGCCCATCAATGGGCGCTTGCCCGTGTCGCGGTCGCCACCGCAGCCGAAGACCACGGCGACCTTCGTTCCGGTGAGCTCGCGCAGCGAGCGGATGGCCGCCTCGAGCGCGGCGTCGGTATGGGCGTAGTCGACCACGGCCAGGAACGGCTGACCGGCTCGCACCGCCTCCATGCGTCCGGCGAGCGGCCGTGTCGCTTCGATGCCGCGCGACATCGCTTCGAACGGCAGCCCCAGCGCCTCCGCTCCGGCCACCGCCGCCAGCAGGTTCGAGAGGTTGTAGCGGCCGAGGAGCGGCGAGCGCAGGCGCATCTGGCCGCGCGGCGTGGCGAGCGCGCCGCGGAGTCCTTCGCCGTCGAGGTCGACGCCGGCGGGGCGCACCGCGGCGCCCGAGCCCGTGGAGCCGAAGGTATGCACGAGGCCGAGCTCGCCGGCGAGCCGCCGGCCGTAGGCGTCGTCGAGATTCGCCACGCCCTGCCCCTCGGGCTTCAGAGCCGTGAAGAGACTGCGCTTGGCCGAGAAGTAGCTCGCCAGGTCGCCGTGAAAATCGAGGTGATCGCGGGTCAGGTTGGTGAACAGCGCGACGTCGAAGCGCGCCCCCTTGACGCGACCCTGGACCAGGGCATGGGACGAGACCTCCATCGCCACCGCGCGCGCGCCACGGGCGCGCATCGCGGCGAGCAGGCGGAAGAGATCGGAGGCTTCGGGGCTCGTGCGCACGCTCGCCCCGGCGCCCGCGCCCGCAGCCCCCCCGCCGAGGTCGTCGCCCGCGAAGTGGTACCCCAGGGTGCCGATCCGCCCGCAGGGCCGGCCCGCCGCCTCGAGAATCGCCGCGCAGAGCTCGACGACCGTCGACTTGCCGTTCGTGCCGGTGACGCCGATGAGCGTCAGGTCGCGATCGGGGTGGCCGTAGAGCGGCGCGGCGAGGTCGCCGAGCAGGGCGCGAGGTTCGGCAACGGTGAGCCAGGGGATCCCCGCCGGCGTCTCGGCCGGGCGCGGGCGGTCGGCGAGCACCGCCACCGCGCCGCGCTCGAGTGCCTGGCCGGCGAACAGCCGGCCGTCGAACTTCGCCCCGCTCCAGGTGACGAAGAGCTCTCCCGGCTCGACCGTGCGCGAGTCGTGACGAACGCCGAAGACCTCGGGGTCGGACCCGAGGTCTCCGGTGACGCCGAGATCCTGGAGGAGGGCGGACAGCCTCATCCGCCCGCTCCGCTTGCCAGATAGAGCTCCACCCGGGTGCCGGGCGGCGGCATCGGCGAGCCCGGCGGCGGCTCCTGCCGCTGGACCACACCGGCGCCGCGCAGGATCGGATAGAGGCGGAGGTCGGCGGTGGCCGCGAGCGCCTGGCGCGCAGTCATGCCGGCGAGGTCCGGGAGCGATCCTTCGGGCAGGCTCGCCGGAACCGGCTCCCCAACCTCGAGCGCGGCGGTCACGATGCCCTCCTCCGGGCTGGGCTGGGCGAGTGGATTCTCCGGAGTGTCCGGAGGGGTCGGAGAATCCGGAGAGGTTGACTCCTCTTCCGAGGGCGGCGGGGGCTCGCCCGGCCAGCGCTCGGGCCGCTCGCGCTGCGGCGGAACGTTCAAGTAGAGCAGCGCCTCCTGCGCGATCGCCGCGAAGACCGGCGCCGCCACTTCGCCGCCGTGATAGACCGGACGCGGATCGTCGATGACAACGACCGCGACGATCGCCGGATGCTGCGTCGGTGCGTAGCCGGCGAAACTGGCGACGAACTCGTTCGCGAGGTAGCCCTTGCCGGGCTCTGCCTTCTGGGCCGTACCGGTCTTTCCGGCCACCGGATAGCCGGGCACGACGGCGGCCTTGCCGGTGCCGCCCTCGAGCGTTACCCCGGCGAGGAGATCGGCCACCACGGCGAGCGTGCGCGGCGATACCGGACGACCCCGCTCCACCGGCTGCGGGTGGTGGAGCCGGGCGAGAGGGCCGCTCCCCGACTGCCGCACCAGGTAGGGCTCGAGCAGGCGTCCCCCGTTGGCGACCGCGCCGAAGGCGAGCGCGAGCTGGAGCGGAGTGATCGAGATACCCTGCCCGAAGGAGATGTAGGCCTTGGCGAGCGCCGGCCAGCGCGCGACCGGCATCAGAAGGCCCGGGCTCTCGCCCGGAAGATCCAGGCCCGAGGTGCGTCCGAAGCCGAAGGCGCGGATGGCGTCGTAGAAGGTCGCGTTCGAGAGCCGGAGCGAGGTCTTGATCGTGCCGACGTTCGAAGACTTGGCGATGACGTCGCGGAAGGTGAGTGTGCCGAACGCCTTGTGGTCGGAGATGCGGACGCCCGCCAGGGTGATGCCGCCCATCTCGCAGTCGAGCGTCTCCTCGGGGTCGATCAGCCCCTCTTCGAGGGCCGCCGCCGCCGTCACCATCTTGAAGGTCGAGCCGGGCTCGTAGGCGTCGCTCACCGGGCGGTTGCGTCGCTGCTCGTCGGTGGCGGTCGCGAAGCGGTTGGGATCGAAGGTCGGCCAGGAGGCGAGCGCCAGCACCGCGCCCGTCGCTGGCTCGAGCAGCACCACGCTGCCGCTCTGGGCGCGATAGCGCGCCGTCGCCTTCGCCAGCTCGCGCTCCGCGATCTGCTGCAGGGCGGCGTCGATCGTGAGGTGCAGGTCGTTGCCCGGCACCGGCGCCGCCGACGGCAGATTCGCCGGCACGGCCATGCCCTGCCGGGCGTCGCGCAGCACCGTGCGCCGGCCCGGCTTGCCCGCCACCACCTTGTCGTACATCGCCTCGAGCCCTGCCAGGCCATGATTGTCGGTGCCGACGTAGCCCAGCGTCTGCGCCCCGACTTCGCGCAGCGGGTAGTAGCGCTTGGACTCCTCGAGGAAGTAGATCCCGGGCAGGCCGAGCTCCTTCACGCGCCGCGCCTGTGGCGGGTCGAGCTTGCGAGCCACCCAGACGAACTCGCGATCGGCGCCGAGCAACCGCTCGAGCTTCGCGCCGTCGACCTCGAGCGCCCGCGCCAGCTTCACCGCCGCTCCGCGCGGGTCGCGCACCTCGCGCGGCACCGCGAACGCCGATTCGACCTCGACCGAGACCGCGAGCTCACGGCCGCGCGCGTCGTAGATCGTGCCGCGCGGCGGATCGAGCTCGATGACACGCTGCTGCTGGCGCTCGGCACGACGGGCGAACTCGTCGTGACGGTTCACCTGAAGGTGATAGAGCCGAGCGGCGATCGCTCCGATCCACAGCGTGAGCAGGGCGAGCACACAGAAGAGACGGCTCTTCACTCCATCTCCTCGCGGAAGATCACCTGCTCGAGGCGCGGCGCCTCGAGGCCGAGCTCATCCCTGGCGCGCGTCGCGAGCCGCTCCGGGTTGGCGAGATAGGCCGACTCGAGACGCAGCTGACGTTCGACCTGCTTGAGTTGATGAGTCCGACGTTCCAGCGTCTCGATCCGGTAGCCGACGCGCAGCGACTCGAGCTGCAGCCAGGTGTAGACCATGAGACCCAGGGCCAGCGGAAAGACCGCGAGCAGCACGAGCGCCAGTTCACGCAGCCTGCGGCGATCGCGTTCCCTGACGAGATACGCGTTGACGACCGGCCGGTGGACCGTGTAGGCGTTGCGCAATCCGTCACAGCCTCCGCGCTGCGCGCAGTCGCGCCGAACGGCTGCGCGGGTTGAACTGAACTTCGGCCTCTGTCGGGCGAACCGGCTTCCTGGTCAGGACCTCGAGAACCCGGGTCTCGGAGTGGGTCCGTCCGGTCGTCTGGTCGACCTCGCCGCGCGCCATGTTGCGAAACCGGTTCTTGACGATCCGGTCCTCGAGGCTGTGGAAGGAGATGATCACGAGCCGGCCGTCGCGATCGAGCAGGCGGACGGCCTGATCGAGAAGCTCTTCGGCCGCCTGGAGCTCTTCGTTCACAGCCAGGCGTAGCGCCTGGAAGACCCGCGTCGCCGGATCGATGCGCTCACCGCCGCTGCGCCCGCCGCGCTTGGCGCGGCGGACCACACTTGCGAGCGCAACGGTCGTGTCGATCGGGCCGACGCGACGTTCCGCGACCACCGCGCGCGCGACACGGCGCGCCTCGGGCTCTTCTCCGAACTCTCGAAAGATCTCTTCCAAGTTCTCCTCCGTAGCAAAGTTCACGAGCTCGGCGGCGGTGGGACCTTCAGTCCCCATCCGCATGTCGAGCGGTCCTTCACGTTGAAAACTGAAGCCGCGCTCCGGGTCGTCGAGCTGCAGCGACGACATCCCGAGGTCGGCGTAGATGCCTCGAAGTGGCGGCGCGGCTCCCGACATTCCGCTCCACTCGCCCCACAGCCCCTCGAGATCGCGGAAGTTGCCCTCGATGCAGTGTGCGCGTCCGCCGAACTCCGCCAGGCGTTCCCGGGCCAGGGCGAGAGCCCTCGGATCGCGATCGATGCCGAGAAGACGCGTCTCGGGGAAGCGGGAGAGCAGCGCGTGCGCGTGCCCGCCGAGCCCGAGGGTGCAGTCGACGAAGAGACCGCCGCGCTCGGGAGCGAGCCAGTGGAGAGTCTCTTCGAGGAGCACGGGCTGATGTCGCGCCGCGGGCGATTCGGGAGCATGGGCGCTCAGATTCCCCGCTCCGAGAGCAGCTGGAAGTCCTCGTCGGTGAAGGGATGTTCGGAGAGACGCTTCTCGAAGCGCTCGCGGTTCCAGACCACGAGGTGGTCGATGCGCGCCGAGACCACGACTTCGCCGCTCATCGTCGCCGAGGAGCGCAGGATCGTCGGTACCAGCAGTCTTCCCTGCCCGTCGAGCCGGGACTGCTGACCGTAGTAGCTGACGCGTTCGAGATAGCGCTCCTTGACGCGGTCGGTCGCGGGGAGGGCGGCGAGTCGCGACTCGATCTCCTCCCAGACCGGCAGCGGATAGACCAGGGCGTGATCCCCCGCCACCGACGTGATGAAGAACTCAGCGCCGAAGCGGTCTTCCAGGTCCCGCCTGAAGTCCGTGGGGACTTTCAGACGCCCTTTGTCGTCGATCGTGGCTACCGTGCTTCCGCGAACCATCTCCCGCCTCGGTGAACTGAAGGAATGCTCCAGCAATGTACAAGAGAGTTCCACTTTTGTCCATTTTTGTCCACACCATTTCGACACCCTCGCTCGAGGCTGCGAGGCGTAATCACGGCGGAATTGCTGGTGTTCGGGCGATCGAGAACTTTACGGCTTCAATTCGAGCGCGCTCGCGAAGTCGTGTTCGCGACGGAACGCGCGCGCGCAGCGAGGCCCGCGAGACCCAGGCCCTCGGCCTCGGCGAGAACCGACCTCGCCGACGACGTCGCGTCTTGAGGATCTCCGGTCGCCAGATCGAGCGTCGCGAGGTCGAGCCTCAGATCGAGCTCATCGAGCTTCCAACCTGCGTCGGCCGCCGCCGCGATTGCGGCGAGGAGATCCGTCCGCGCGGCAGTCTGGCGCCCTTCGGCATGCGCAACGGCGGCACGAGCCGAGAGGTATCCCAGGCGGCGCGCGAGACTGGGTGAGCTCGCAGAGAGTTCTCCGAGCGTCGCGAGGCCCTGGGCGGCTTCGCCTGCGCGGCCCGATTCCGCGGCCACTTGAGCTCGCAGGGCTGAGGCGAGAAACCCCGCGGTCCCACCTTCGCCGCCGCCCAGGCGCGCCTGTGCGGCCTCCAGAATCTGCAGCGCCAGCTTCGAGTTCCCGTGCCGATCCTCGATTCTCGACTGAGCGCCATCGAGCATCCCGGCGTAGTCGAGATCGCCATTCTCGACGAACAGGCGGCGGCCGATTTCGAAGGCCCTCCGGGCTTCCTCGAGCTCCCCTCGGGCGCCGGCGGCGCTTCCGCGCAACGTGTGCGCGAATCCGAGGCTCGTCTTGCCGCCGCCCTTGGCCGCCGCCGCGTCGAGCTCTGCAATCGTGCCTTCCAGGCGCTCGAACTGAGCTCGTTCCACGTCCGCCGCGCCACGCAGAAAGAGGGCCTGGCGCAGCACAGCCTCGCCGCCGGGTCGACGCAGCTCGACGACCGCCTCGTCGAGGAGCGGCGCGCGCTCGGGCCCGCCACCCTGCTCGCGGATCATCTCCGACAGAAAGAAGAGCGCCTCGCCCAACCTGCGGCCAGAGGCGCCGGAGCTCCGCCTCTCCGCCAGGATCTCGCGAAAGAGCTTCTCGGCCACGTCGGGTCGCCCGCGATCGCTCGCGAGCACTCCCAGATTGGCGAGCATCACTCCGGGAAAATTGCCAGCGGCTCGCCCTTCGGCTACCGCCAATGTCAGAAGCTCCTCGCCCTTCGCCAGCTCTCCCTGTTGCAGGTGCTCGATGGCGATGTCGTTCAGGACTCGGGACAGCGAGGCGTGGTCGCCCACCCGTTCGAAGGCCTGTCGTGCGCGCGCCATCTCGGACCGCGCCTCGTCGCGTTCGCCGAGGGTCGAGAGCAGGCGACCGCGAGAGGCGAGAATCTGTCCGATGAGCTCGCCTCGGCCGGTTCGTACGGCCTCGTCCCGGGCGCGGGTGAAGAGCACCAGTGCCCGCTGCGGCTCGTCCAGGTCCATGGCAATCGAGGCGTCCACGTAGTCGATGAGGGGATCGTTCTCGCGGCCGGGAATCTGCCGGAGCCTCGCGAGGATGAGCTGGGCCTCGGGGGCGCGATCGTTGTCCCCCAACGCGAGCGCCAGGATAGCTCCGGCTTCGACGCTCGCCGGCGCGGCGGCGAACTCGCGCCGCAGCTCGTCGAGCGGCAGTGCGGCGGCGCCGGAGAACGGAAAAGGGCGAGGCGCCGGTGGAGCCGGCGCGCGCCCGCCTTGCCAATAGCCGCCGACGGCGATCGCCACCGCGCAGACCAGTGCCGCAGCGGTGGCGAGCCCCAAGCGATGGCGGAGAACGAATCGCGTCGTGCGATAGCGCAGGCCGCCACGCCGGGCAGCGACGGGAAAGCCCCGGCAATAGCGTCGGAGGTCCTCGGCGAGCTCGCCGGCGTTCGCGTAGCGTTCGAGCGGCGACTTGCGGAGCGCCTTCAGGCAGACCGCATCCAGATCCCGGGTGAGCTCGCCCAATCGGAAGCGCTTCGAGCCGGAGAGCGCGGCGCCCGGGTCCGTTTCCGAAGTCGCGCGGCGGGCTGCCGTCGAAGGCGGCAACGGGTCGCGTTCCAGTACGTCGCGCTCGAGCGCCGCGCGCGGCGTCTGCTTGTCGCCGAACGGACGGCGGCCGGCGAGGAGCTCATAGAGCACGACGCCGAGCGCATAGACGTCGGCTGCCGGAGTGAGCGGATCGCCGCGAAACTGCTCGGGACTGGCGTAGCCCGGGGTCAGCACGCGCGACTCCGTGCGGGTTTCGGCGAGGCTCGCCTGGGTCTCGGGGTCGATCAGCTTGGAGATGCCGAAATCGAGCAGTCGCGGCCGCCCTTCGCGGTCGACGAGCAGATGGCCCGGCTTCAGGTCGCGATGGATGACGCCGCGTTCATGAGCGAACTGAACCGCTTCGAGGGCGGCGACGAAGAGCTCGATGCGCGCGCGCACCGGAAGGTCCCGCGTCCGCGCGTAGGTGATGAGATCCTCGCCCTCGACGAGCTCGAGAGCCAGGAACCAGGTGCCGTCCGAAGTCCGGCCTCCGGCGAGGAAGCGCGCGATTCCGGGGTGCTCGAGCGAGCTGAGAATGCGCACCTCGTCGCGGAAGCGGCGCACCGCGTCGTCGTCGAACACCGGCCGGTCGATGATCTTGAGCGCGACGGCCCGTCTGAAATCCTCGGTCTCCTCCTCGGCGAGAAAGACCCGTCCCATGCCACCGCGCCCGAGCTCGCGCACGATGCGATAGGGGCCGACGCGCTCGGGAAGTGGCGGGTCGAGGGCTTCGAGGTCGTTGTCGGGTCGCCACGGAGCGCGATCGAGCGGCGATCCGGTCTCGCCGGAGCTCGCGAGGAGGTGCGCGAGCTCTGCCGCCAGCCCGCGATCGCGGCCGCCGACCTCGTCGACGAGCGCCCGCCGCCCGGCATCGTCGAGCTCGAGAGCGCGCGCAAAGAGCTCGGGAAGATCCTCGCTCATGGAATGCGCCACTTTACGACGAGATGAGCCGCGAGAGCGACGCCTAACGCGTAGTGGACATGAGAACCCTTCGATCTGCCCGCGTGCAGCGCACCCTTCGAACCCTGGGAGCGGCCCTGCTCCTCACGATTCTCGCGACCGCCGCTCTCGACGCCCAGGCCGCGATCGGACTCTCCAGCGTCCGCGCCCAGGGGTTCCAGAACGAAGATCTGATCTTCTACACGCCGGAAGCGGGCGACCGCTTCGGCTGGGCGCTCGCCAGCGGCGATTTCAACGGCGACGGCGCGGAGGATCTCGCCACTGGCCTGCCTTTCGATGACGGGCTCGGCGGGAGCGGGCTCACCGACTGTGGCGCGGTCGTCATCCGCTACGGCGTCGTGGGGAACGGGCTGGCCGGAGGGCTGGCCGACACCTTCCTCTCGCAGTTCGCGGCCGGGAGCCTGAATCCACCCGAAGTGGACGATCGATTCGGCTATGCGCTGGCCGCCGGCGACTTCAACGGCGACGGCATCGATGATCTCGCCATCGGCGTCCCTGGCGATCGCCAGTGGGATTCGGGAACCGAGCAGTACGAGAACACCGGCGCGGTCGAAATTCACTATGGCCACGTCGACGGCATTCAGCTTGTAGGCGAGCATCACCTGAAGCACCACACCTTCTACAGCCACCCCGGCGACCGACTGGGAGAAGCATTGGCGGTCGGCAACTTCAACGCCGATTTCTATGACGACCTGGCGATCGGAGTCCCTGGGGATCACGGGGTCTTCCTCGACGGATTCGTTTGGCCCTCCGGCACCGTGTGGGTTCTGCATGGCCACTTCGGCGGGCTGGTGCCCGAGGACGTACTCTTCGTCTCGCAAGACAGCGAGGGCATCCATGACTGGCCAGAGATCGATGACGACTTCGGCTTCGCTGTGGCAACGGGCGACTTCAATGGCGACGGCTTCGACGACCTGGCGATCGGCGTGCCCGGAGAGGAAGCCACGGGCGCGGTGCAAGTGGTCCTGGGGAGCGCGTCCAGTCTGGTCTTCGCGAACAACGCAATCTGGTTGCAGGGCGAGCTCGTCGGCGGCGGCCCGAGTGAGGTGGGCGATCGCTTCGGCAGTGCTCTCGCGGTGGGCAACTTCGACGGCGACCTGAACTTCGGACGGCCCGTCGACGACCTCGTCATCGGCGCGCCGTTCGAGGACCTGGGCGCCGGGGGCGCGAACACCGACGCCGGTGAGATCTCCGTGCTCTACGGCACGGCGTCGGGAACCTGGTTCGATCACGCGCGCACCGAGCACCTGCGACAGAGTGGGATCTTCGGCTCGACGACCTACGACCAGGCGGGCGACAAGTTCGGTTTTGCACTCGCCAGCGGAGATTTCGACGGCGATGGCCGCGCCGACCTCGCCGTGGGCCAGCCTGGAGAAGATGTCGGCGGCATCAACCGGGGAGGCGTGACCATCCTCATGGGCGCCCTCGGCGGCCTCTACGATCGCTTCCGATTCCTGGCAGCGGGGATCAACGGAGTTCCGCCCGGTATTCAGGACCACTCAGATATGGGCCGGGCGCTGGCAACGGGCGACTTCGACGGCAACGGCCACTCCGATCTCGCCATCGGGATTCCCTTCCGCACCGTCGGCGGCCTGGAGGACGTTGGCTACGAGAGCGTGCTCTACGGTGCCCTGTTCGCCGACGGCTTCGCCGCCGGCAACGGCGGGTTCTGGTCGGAGTGGAACCCGTGACCGCTTCGAAGTGGCGCCCTTTTCGCGAGGCGATGAGCCGCGGAGCGGCCGGCGTACGCGTAGTGGGCATGCGAATCGAGATTCTGTCTGCCGTGCCGCGTCTCGTTCCGAACGGCCTCCTGGCACTCGCTCTCCCAACCCTGGCACTGCTCGCCCCCTCGACCGGTTTCGCCCAGGGCCCGGGCTGGGTCGGCCTCTCCTCAGTCCGTTCCCAGTACTTCGAGAACGAGGACCTGTTGTTCTATGTTCCCGAGGCCTTCGACAACTTCGGAGCGGCGCTCGCCACCGGCGACTTCAACGGCGACGGTGCCGACGACCTCGCGACCGGCATCCCGTACGACAACGGCCAGGCCGGCTTCGAGATGAACAACGTCGGGCTGGCGATCGTTCGCTACGGAATCCCGGGCTTCGGGCTCGAAACCGGACTCGCGGATACCGTCTTGAGGGACACCGAGGATGTCGCGCCGGACGACAATTTCGGCTTCGCCCTGGCCGCGGGAGATTTCAACGGCGACGGCTTCGACGATCTCGCGGTCGGCGAGCCGGGCAACCATGTCCTCAACTACGGCAAGGTCCACGTCTTCTACGGCAGCCCCGGAGGGATTCCGGTCCTGGCGGGGCACCGGTTCTGGTATCCGGGCGGGGCGCTCGAGAATTGCCGCTTCGGAAGCGTCCTGGCGGCGGGTGACTTCAATGCCGACTCCTTCGATGACCTGGCTGCCGGCATGCCTCAGTGCATGGTCTGGAGCAACCAGGGGATATTCGACGACGTCGGGGCGGTGGTGGTCATCGAGGGCAACAGCGGCGGACTGCTTCCGACGCAGAGTCCCCTCAACTTCCACCTGATCAATCAGGACGTAGCGGGAATCCCCGACAGCCCCGAAACGGGTGACCAATTCGGCTTCTCGCTCGCGGTCGGCAACTTCAATGGCGACACGCAGTCGATCGGCAACGAGGTCTACGACTTCGACGACCTCGCGATCGGCGCGCCGGGGGAAGACGGAGTCGGCGCTGTGCTGATCATCTATGGCAGTCCGTGGAACGTCCTGCCGGGAGGCAGCGTGTTCCTGAGAGAGTCGGATTGGGGTTCACTCCCGGAGCTGGATGACTTCTTCGGCTGGTCTCTCGCCGCCGCGGACTTCGACGGCAACGGCGCCGACGATCTGGCGATCGGAGCCCCGTACGAGGACCTCGGGGCTCGCACCGACACCGGCATGGTCACCGTGCTCTATGGTCAGATGTTCACCGGGTTCGACTTCGGCCTGAACGAGTGGTGGAGCCAGGCCGCGATCTACGGCTCAGGGTTCGCGCGCGACTTCGACCGTTTCGGTCATGCGCTCTCAGCTCTCAGGTTCGATCCGCACTGGGATGCCGTGGGCGAGCCGTTCGGCATCTCCACTCTGGTGATCGGAACACCCGGCATGAGCACCTTCCAGGGCGGAGTCTCGGTCGTGCGCGGCACGACGGCCGGGCTGGGTCCGGTGTACAAGGTGGGTCTCTTCGGATGGGACTTCGGCGCCGCACCGAGCACCCCGGAGAGCGGGTCCTTCGGCTCCGTTTTCGCGACCGGCGACTTCGACGGCAACGGCCACGAAGATCTCGCGATCGGTCATCAGCAACGCGCGGTAGGCGGTATCCCCGGCGCCGGCGCCGAGCTCGTCCTCTACAGCTCCACTTTCGCGGACGGCTTCGACCGTCTTGGCGACATCTTCGACTGGTCGGCCGCGGTGCCCTGAGCCTTTTCAGCCGGTAGAGCCGGGAGTTTCGACGGTTCCGCCGGCGAGCCGGGTGCGCAGCCAGGCGCGGGCGAACTGCCAGTCGCGCTTGACGGTAGCAGGGGAGGTCTCGAGGCAGCTCGCGATCTCCTCGATCTCCATGTCGACGAAGTAGCGCATCTCGACGACGCGCGTCTGGCGCGGGTAGCGTTCGGCAAAAAGGGTGAGCGCACGGTCGAGATCGAGCAGCTCGACTTCGGTGCCGCGCCGAGACTGGATGGTGACCGGCGCCGCGCCCTCGTCGCGCACCCGCTTGCGGGCGTTTCTGGCGCGGGCGTGGTCGACCAGAACGCGCCGCATCATG
This sequence comes from Thermoanaerobaculia bacterium, assembly GCA_018057705.1. Lineage (NCBI taxonomy): Bacteria > Pseudomonadati > Acidobacteriota > Thermoanaerobaculia > Thermoanaerobaculia bacterium. The sequence continues at coordinate 11,906 of JAGPDF010000098.1, forward strand.
GTCGCCGCGAGGCCGAAGAAGTGGGCGCGATCGCGCCAGTCGGTGCCCTGCTGCTGCAGCAGGCGAAAGTACGCCTCGTGCACCAGATCCGTCGACTGCAGCGAATGCCCGGCGCGTTCGCCCTTGAGCTGCGACGAGGCGATCTTCTTGAGCTCGGCGTAGATGCGCTGCAGCAGCTCCTCGCCGGCAACGGCGTCGCCGCCGCGCCAGGCCCGAAGAAGACCCGTGACCTCGGTCGCGGCTTGCGAACGGCTCATGGTGTCGAGCCTACTCCGGCGGCGAGCCCGGCTCCGGCGGCGCTGAGGCGGGCGAACCCGGCGCACCGGGCGGCGGGGTCACCGGCGCCGGGGCCGGCGCACGCTTCGGGGCGAAGGCGGCCAGCGGGTCGTTGGCGTCGTCGCGCGTCACCTCGCGGTAGCCCACCGCCTCGGGAGGGGTGTTCTCCAGCAGGTAGGCGCGCGCCTCGAGGTCGGCGAGATAGGTGCGCATCTTCTCCTGGAAGAGCCGGCTCTGCTCTTCGGCCGCGAGCTCCTCCTTGACCTCGGCGAGCGGCCGGATCGTGCTCTCGGAGCGTTCGAGGACCTGCAGCAGGTGAAGCCCGCCGCGCGCCTCGACGGGAGAGGAGACGGCCCCGGCGACGAGCCCGGCGACCGCGGCCTCGAGCGCCGGCGCGAGCTCCCCCTCCTCGACCCAACCGAGATCGACCGGCCCCGTGGCGTCACCGCCGCCCAGCCGGGCTACGACGTCGGCCATCGACTCGCCGCCGGCGATCGCGACTCGCATCACCTCCGCAACTTCGCGCGCCTTCTGTCCGGAGAGCTTGTCCGCCGGAATGACGATCTCCTGCACCTTGGCCTTGGCTGGAACGCGGAACTCCTCCTGGCGCTCGCGATAGGTGCGCTGCAGCCATTCGTCGTCGACCTCCACCTTGGCGCGCACCTCGCGCTGGATGACGGCGTTGA
>JAGPDF010000099.1 GCA_018057705.1 Thermoanaerobaculia bacterium
GGCCAGAAACCCTCGGCCGTCCGCCCGACCTCCTCCGGCGCCCCCATGCCGTCGCTCGCGCGCCGGAAGATCGTGCCGTCGTTCTCGCGGTCGCTCGCGTAGTAGAGATACCGGTCGTCGGGCGACCAGACCGGGCGGCTGTCGCCCCCCTCCTCGAAGGTGATCCGGCTCGACGTACCGCTCTCGAAGTCGTGGAGCCAGATGTCGTCGTCACCCTTGCCCGGGCTGTTGTTGGTGTAGGCCAGGCGCTTGCCGTCGTGCGAAACCTTGAACTCGGAGAAGAGCCCCTGATCGAGCACGCGCTTGCCGACACCGTCACGGCCGAGCCAGACGAGCGAAGAATAGGTGCCGCGTTCCCCTTCGCGATAGGCGAGCGTCCCGTCACTCGACACCGTGGCGAGGGCCTGCTCGTTCTGCGTGAAGGCGACCGGCGAAGCGATTGCGACCGCTTCCCCGGCGACGGCGAGCCCTGCGGGATCGAAGCGCTGCGCGAGCAGCGCCCCTTCGCGCCAGAAGAGGATCGCGCCCGGCCCGGGGTCCGCCGAGAACAGCGGTGAGGAGTTGGCGGCGATCAGGGAATGGCGCTTGCCCGTCGCGAGCTCGAGCGCCTCGATCCGGCTCCGGTCCTCGCGTGCCCCGGCCTCGGCGGTCTGTGCGAGGAAGAGGATCGACTCGCCTCCGGGCAGAAAGACCGGAAAGCGATGGCTCTTCTCGTTGCGTGCGCCGTCGAGCGTCGTGAGCGCCTTCGGCGCCTCTGCCGCCCCTGCCAACGAGACGATCGACAGTCCGTCGCGGAACGTCGCGGCGAAGACGATGCGCCCGTTCGGACCCCAGCTGCCGCCGCGCGGTGTCGGCGCGTCGCAGATCGTCTGCGCCGGACCGCCGCGCAGGTCGATCCGCTTGAGCTTGCCTTCGGCAAAAAAGGCGACCTGCGCGCCGTCGGGCGACCAGAACGCCATCTGGCCACCGTCGGTCGAAGCGAGGCGCGTCGCGACGCCGGCGTCGAGCTCGCGGAGCCAGAGTGCGCCGCTGCGAGTCTTCTGGTCGACAGCGTAGAAGACGACCCGGCGGCCATCGGGAGAGAGCGCGAACGTGTCGCCGAAGCCGGTCTCCGGTGGTGCCACGAGCGCGGCATGGATCCCCTGCGGCGCCGGCGCCTTCGCGCCGCCCAGCCAGAGTGCCGCGAAGAGTGCCGCCAGGGCGATCGCTGCCGCGGCGAGGATCCAGGGCAGCGGCGCGGGCCGAGCGGGCAGAGTGCCGGCGGCCGGGATCGCCGCGGTGGGCACGCCGAGGTTCGGCTCGACGAGCGCCTCCTCGAGCGCCAGGCGGGCGTCGCCGATCGACTGCAACCGCTCGCGCGGTTTCTTGCGCAGGCAGCGCTGCACGAGCTCGACGATGCGCGGCGGTGTGCCGGCAGGCAGAGCCGAGAAGTCGGGCGTATCCTTGAGGACGCCCGCGAGGACGTGCGAGACCGTTTCGCCGTCGAAGAGACGCCGGCCGGCGAGCATCTCGTAGAGCACGACGCCAAAGGACCAGATGTCCGCGCGGCGATCCACCGCGCTGCCGGCGGCCTGCTCGGGAGCCATGTAGGCGGCAGTACCGAGGATCACACCGAGTTGGGTGCCGTGCGCCGCGGTCAGGGTGGGCGAATTCATGATCGTCGGCGAGCGCGCGAGATCGGCGGTGGAACCGCCGCCCGACGCCGAGTCCATCGCCTTGGCCAGCCCGAAATCGAGGACTTTGACCTTTCCTTCCCTGGAGGCCTTGACGTTCTGGGGTTTGAGGTCGCGGTGGACGATCCCCTTGTCGTGGGCCTCTTCGAGCGCCTGGGCAATCTGGAGCGCGGTAGAGAGGCTCTCAGCAATGGAAAGGGCTCCCGCTTCCAGGCGTTCCGCGAGGGTCGGGCCGTCGACGAGCTCCATGACGAGCGCCTTGATGCCGCCGCTCTCCTCGAGGCCGAAGATCGAGGCGATGTTCGGATGATGGAGCTGCGCGAGGAGCTGCGCTTCGCGTTCGAATCGCGCCAGGCGTTCCTTGTCCTCGGTGAAGGCAGCGGGCAGCACCTTGATCGCCACCTCGCGCTTCAGGCGCGAATCGGTCGCGCGGTAGACCTCGCCCATGCCGCCCTCACCGATCTGGGCGAGGATCTCGTAAGGGCCGAGGCGGGTGCCGGGGGAGAGGGAGCTCATCGAGTCGGCATTCGGGGTGAACAGGCGGGAGACTACAACGTGGAGCCCCCGGGGCGCTTGGCGGTCTTCGGCGTACGACGTAGGCTCTGCAGGTGAACGAACCATCGATTTCGCGGGGCGTCATCGACTGCGCCTCTTATCGCGAGGGAGTGCGCGTCGCGACCCTGGCCCTGGACGAGATCCCGGCGGCGCTCGCGGATCCATCCATCTTCGTCTGGCTCGGCCTCTACGAGCCCGACGAGGCGCTGCTCGACCGCGTTCAGGCGGCCTTCCATCTTCACGACCTCGCGGTCGAGGACGCCCATCGCGCCCACCAGCGGCCGAAGCTCGAACGCTACGGCGACTCGCTGTTCATTGTCCTGCGTACGGCGCAGTTCACAGCCCACCCCGCCATCCCCGGCGACCCCTCCGACCACCGCGATTTCGAGCTCGGCGAGACCCACCTCTTCGTCGGCCCGCGCTACGTCGTCACGGTGCGCCATGGATCGCTCAAAGACCATGTCGGCCTCCGCGGCCGCTGCGAGTTCGAGAACGACCGCCTGGCGCTCGGGTCGGGCTACGTGCTCTATGCCCTGCTCGACTTCGTGGTCGACCAGTATTTTCCGATCGCCGAGGAGCTCGAGCGACAGTTCGAAGCCATCGAGACCGACGTCTTCGACGGCTTCAGCAGCCGCGAGACGACAGCGGATCTCTACGACTTCAGCCGCAAGCTCCAGTCGATGCGGCGGGCGGTCTCGCCGCTGCTCGACGTCCTGCAGCGCCTCGAGCGCTTCGAGGGGGCGCCGCTGCCGGAGAGCATGCAGGTCTACTTCCGCGATGTCCACGATCACCTGATGCGCATCCAGGAGATGCTCGAGGGCCTCTCCGAAATGAACCGTTCGGCACTCGCCGCGCATCTTTCGCTGCTCTCCGTCGCGCAGAGCGACGAGACCAAGCGCCTGGCGGCCTGGGCGGCGATCATCGCCGTCCCCACCATGGTCGCCGGGATCTACGGCATGAACTTCCAGTTCATGCCCGAGCTCGGCTGGCGCTTCGGCTACCCCCTGGTCGTCGGCAGCATGGTGCTCGTCTGCCTGGTCCTCTACCGCCAGTTCAAGAAGAGCGGCTGGCTGTAGCTCGTCTCGCCTGCCGTGTCCCTTTCCGATTGGCCTTGACGGTAACCATGTCAGGTACGGATCGGGAGGGCGCCGCGTGAACAAGTGGTCGAAGTGGATCGTCGCCGTCGGAGCCCTGGCGCTGACTCCGGGCTCGGAAGCCGTGGTTTCGCGCTTCGGGCAGCAGCTGATCGTCCAGGCGAGCATCAGCGGGCCGGAGGAAGGCGACCAGTTCGGCCTCACCCTTGCCGTCGGCGACTTCGACGACGACGGCTACCCGGACCTCGCGATCGGTTCCCCTTGGGAGGACTTCGTGAACGTGCTGAACAGCGGCGTCGTCTCGGTCCACTATGGTGGGCCGGGGGGACTCGGCGCGAGAATCGACGGCTTCGCTCAGGGGGACCCGCTGGTTCCGGACGAGCTCGCGGTTGCCGACCAGTTCGGCAAGAGCCTGGCCGCAGGAGACTTCGACGGCGACGGCATCGACGATCTGGCGATCGGCGCCTGGGATGCCGTGGGAGGCGTGACCCAGGCAGGCTCGGTGACGGTCCTCTACGGCGCACCCGGCGGTTTGAACGATCTCGGCGGCGCGCAGTGGTGGAGCCAGGCGAGCTCCGGCGTTTCCGGTTCGCCGGCAAACAACGACTTCTTCGGCAATGCGCTCGTCGCCGGCGACTTCGACGGTGACGGCGAAGACGACCTGGCGATCGGCGCGACGAACGACGACGAGGCGGGCACGAACGCCGGCTCGGTCACGGTGCTGTACGGTTCGCCATCCGGACTCACGACCAGCGGCATCGACTTCCTGACCTCGGCCTCGATCGCCTGCGCCTCGGTGGATGAGGGTGAGGGCTTCGGCTCGGTGCTGACGGCGGGGGACTTCGACGCCGACGGCGCCGACGACCTCGTCCTGGGGGTTCCAGAAGAGAGCCACTTCCCTGGCAACGTAACGATCGCCAACGCCGGGATGGTGATCGTGGTTCCGGGAACAGGGGATGGGGCGACTTCGGCTGCGGCCTTCTGCCTCTGGCCCGGTGTGGTCATGAACGGCGGGACGATGCCCGGCGAGCGCGAAGCCGACGCCTATTTCGGCTCGAGCCTGGCGGCGGGAAACGTCAATCGAAACTTCGCCCTGGGGCTGGTTCATGACGACCTGGCCATCGGCGAGCCGCTCGCGGACGTGGACGGGGAGGCCGGCGCCGGCGAGATCTACCTCCTCGGCGGCTCCGTAACCGGACTTACCGCGGCCTTGGCGGCTCGGCTCGACCGCGGCGATCTTCCGGGCGAGGACCTGGGTGTTGGCGCCCGCTTCGGGCGCAAACTGGCGATGGCACCTTCGGCCCATGGCGCTTCGGCGGATCTCCTCGTGCAGAGGGTCGACGCCAGCGGCAACCTCGCGGGGACGGTCTCCGTCATCCCGGGTTCGGCCGGCGGTCTGATCCTCTCGGAGGCGATCGCGCTTTCTTCCGCAGACCCTGGGCTCCTGATCGCGCCGTCCGAAACCGATGACAGGTTTGGCGAAGGCATGGCGCTCGGCGACTTCGACGCCGACGGTTTCAGCGAGTACGCCATTTCCGCGCCGGGCCGGACTGCCGCCGGCGTCGACGACGCCGGCGCCCTCCTCGTGCTGCGAGGAGCCCTCTTCTCCGACGACTTCGAGAGCGGTGACGATCGCCGCTGGACCTCCTCGACTCCCTGAGCGAGGCTGGTCCGGCGACCGTTCTCGAGGATTGCCGCCCGGATGGGCGGCATTTGGTGCGCCTCCTTCCTCCAGTATGGCGGCGCGACGAGAGCAGCCGGTAGCTTTGGATTCGACCAGCGGCCCCAATCTGTTCCAGCCACCGCCGTCCTCTGTCTCACAGCAGAAGGAGCGCTCTCTCGCGCTCGCGGTTTCACTCGGCCGGACTGGAAAGGAAGCCCTGGATGCCTGCTCGACTCGGTGCAGCTCTTTCTCTTCTCCTTCTGTGCGCCATCGAGGCTGGAGCCCAGGCGATCCCGGGCTCGGTCTGGCGCTACTACCGGCCGGGAAATACCGGCATCCAGGGCGACTACAACGACGCGATCCACATCGGCCCCGACGACGACCCGTGGATCGGCGGCTACGACCCGGGCTCCGAAGAGGGCGGCGTCGCCCGCTTCGTGCAGGCCGAGAACCGCTGGATCAACATCTCGAACGTGGACTACCCGGTGATCGGACACCCCGATCTGACCGGCACGACGCGGGTGAGCGACATCGCCGCCGACGCGCAGGGCGATCTCTGGCTGGCGACCTGGCGGGGTGCCTGGAAGATGGACCCGGACATCGGCGCGGCCTCCCTGGTCAATTACGCGGGTGCGAGCCCTGAGCTCGCGAACGGCGGCGCGCGCAACGTCGCCGTCGCCCCCGACGGGACGGTCTGGTTCGCGCTGATCGGTTTCGGCGGCGACCTGGGCGGCGTCATCCGCCATACACCGGCGACTTCCGACTGGCACTACTGGAGCGGCGGGCTGGCCTCGCAGGGTGGGAACAACTGGCCCCAGCTGGTCTGGCTGGTGCGCCGGCTGTCGATCCAGCCGAAGCCGGGGGGGGGGCTACATCGTCTGGGCGGACAGCGAGAACAGCTCGGCGCTGGTCTCCTTCGACAGCACGACCGAGCTCTGGACGCACCATGAGTTCTCCTTCACGCCCGGGGCCCTGCTCGACATGCCCGGCAAGGACTGCGTCGACGCCAGCGGCAACTTCTGGGCGCGGCGCTTCGTCGGCTTCTCGGGACCGACGCCGATCTACTCTCTCGACTACCGGACGCCGGCCGGCAACTGGGTCGTGCCGGCGCAGCCGGCGCTGCCGGCTTTCGACCCGCCGATCTGGGCGTTTCGCGCCTACGGCGACGGCGAGGCGCTGCTTGCCGACGGTCTCAGCCGGGTGTGGCATTTCGACGGCGCCGTCTGGGAGGACTTCGGCGTCTGGGGAGCCGGGACCTCGAGCGACGACCTCGCCATCGACAGTGCCGGCAACGTCTGGGCGACCGGTACCGGCGGCGCGGCGAAGCGCGACGCCGTGACGGGCGTCTGGCAACGCTATCGAGTGACCAACACCAGTCAGTACGACCTGTTCAACCAGGACCTCGCCCTCGATCCGTCGACCGGCGACCTCTACGCCTGCGCCAACGCCGGCCCGGGAGCCGGCGGCGTGACGCAGTTCGACGGCAGTCGCTGGACCGGTTGGAACGCCCTGCACTACGGTCTCGGCGTCGACTGGTCCTTCCCGACCGACAACTGCCAGGCGATCGCAGCTCGACCGGCGAGCGGCGAGGTGGCGCTGAACCCGATGTTCAACGGCATTCACCAATGGAACGGCGCAAGCTGGAGCGATCTCGCGGGGATGAACCAGAGCCGCGGCCTGGTCGAGGACTCGGCTGGGCGGCTCTGGTCGCTGGGGCTCGCCTACTCCCTCTCCTACCTCGACGGCGGCAGCTGGACCTCCGTCGCGAACGACGGCGCCGGCGGCAACAGTCTGCGGCGCGATCCGACGCGACCGGCGACGGTCTGGGCAGCCAATGTGGCCGAGGTCACCCGCACGGACGGCACCTACCGCTATTCGCGCGACTACACCCAGTTTCCCGAGCTCGACACGCAGAGCGACCTGTTCAATACCGTGGCTCCCGCGCCCGACGGCATCGCTTGGCTCGGTTCGACCCAGGGCCTCTTCCGGCTCGACGCCAACGCCGGGACCTATCAGTACTTCGCGGCGCTGGGCGGCCTTTCGACGATCGGCGCCATTCCGTTGGCGGTCACTCCGGACGGCAGGCTCTGGTTCAACCTGTTCGATCCCAACGGCACGGGCCCGCATGGCCTGGCGTGGTTCGATGGCCAGACCGCCGGGATCTACTCCGCGCCACGCAACGGCGGCCCGCAGTGGGGCGGGCTGCCCCATGCCCAGATCGCCGACCTCGAAGTGCGGACCGTCGCCGGCGGCTACGAGCTCTGGATGAGCTGCCTGTCGCGCGGCATCGCCGTGCTGTTCGTCCCGACCAGCCTGTTCTCCGACGGCTTCGAAGGCGGTGGCACCGCGCCCTGGTCGGCGACGGTGCCCTGACGCTGTTCAGCGCGGCTCGGGCGAGAGCCGGTCGTAGGCGAGAATCGCGTTCCACACCAAAGGATGACTCCCGATCGTCGAGCCGCGCCAGATCGGGTTGATCGCGAAGAGGAGGATGTTCCCCTTGCCGACCGGCGCCTGAACGACGGCGGCGCGCCGGGCGAGGTCGCCACCGTGATCGAGAAGGCCGGAGACGAGGAGCTCTTTGGCGTCGCCGAAGCGCAGCAGCGCTCGCGGCAGAAGCGGCTCGGGGATGACATTGGGATTGCGCCGCTTCTGTTCGCTGGTGAGGGGCAGGCTCTCCCAGCGTTCGGCGGTCGGCGGTGCAGGGGCGGCGGGGAAGGCGCGACCCTGCGGCGTGTCGATCTCGTCTTTCCCGCCGCGCCCGGTCGGCCGCCCGGTGCTCTCGTCGGAGGCGAAGCCGCCGCTCGCCAGGCGCGAGAGCTCGAAGCTCATTCCCTCGGCGCTGTAGACCGAGAGACGGCTGCCGAAGCCGTCGGTGATGGGAGAAGGCGGCAGGGCCGGGTCTCCCTGTGACGTCTGCGCCGGGAACCGGGCGTCGAGGATGCTCCCCGCGACCTTCACCTTGTCGGCGTCGGTGACCCGCACTCCGGGCGTGAGGCCGTTGGCGATCAGGAGCTCGGCGGTGTCTTCGACAGCGACCAACAGCCCGCCGCCCACGACGAACCGACGCAAGTGCTCGAGACCCGCGAAGCCGAGTCCCGGCCGCTGGTCGGGGGTGGAGTCGATCGTGCCGAGATGGGGTGTCTCGGCCGTCGTCATCCAGGGGAGCGGCCCGCCGAACATCGGCAGGCCGGTGACGATGCGCTGCGGCTCGGCGACGCCGACCGGGGGAAAGAGGATGACGTCGTACTTCGCGCCGAGGTCGGCCGTCACGGCGACGTCCTGGGTGCTGATGTAGTCGTACGGCACGCCGAGCAGATCGAGGCGCTGCCGCCACCAGCCTTCGGTCTGGGTGTTGAGCCAGCTGTGGAGCAGGGCGAGCCGCGGGCGGGGCACCGGGCGCGTCTCGACCGGCGGGCGCTCGGGCGCTGCGACGACCGTGATGCCGAGCCGGGTCGCGGTCTCGTTCATCCTTTCGCGATCGATGCCGGTGACGATCCAGCTGCCGCGCGGAAAGTCGCGCGCCTGGGAGCGAAACGCCGCCGTCGTGGCCTCGACCTTCACCCCGGAGATCCGATCGCCCCCCGCCGCGGTGTCGACCGCATAGCGCAGCGGCAGCATGGCGTCGGCTCCGCGCTGCGCCACCAGAAAGACCGGGCCCGTGCCGCTGACGCCGGACAGCGCGGCGACCGGCGTCGCGACGAGGCTCATCGGGGCTGAGAGAATCGCGCCGTCGACGAGCCGCAGCGCCTCGACGTCGAAGAGCTCGCCGAGGCTCCATCCGGTGTCGTCGTAGGGCTGCTTCTGTGGATCGTCGGGGCTCCAGTACTGCCGGTCGAGAAGGGCGTCGGCGACCCGGCTGTAGGGCTGGTCCATGCGTACGACGTAGCTGCCGGTCGGCAGCAGGCGCTCGTCTCCCTCGGCTCCCCTCTCCTGCGCCGCGTCGGCTGCTGCCGCAGCGCCCGGACCCTTGGCGGATGCCAGGCGAACGGTGAACGGCTGCGAGGTGCGAGAGATCTCGACATGCTGCCGGCCGAGGACGCGCAGGAGCTCGGCCTGCGCCTCGGGACGGCGGTCGTCGGCCGGCAGGACCCAGGCGGAAGGCCCCTCGCGCAGAGGTTTGGCGATCGCGCGCTTCCCCCGGGCGTAGAAGTTCGACAGCAACTGCGTGCGGTTCTCGGCCGCGAAGGCGAGCGCCACGAGGAGCCCCGTCTGCTGGTAGTTGTTGTTGTTGCGCTGCGACCACTCGACGCGCGGCCAGGGCGGATCCTGGCGATACCAGGTGCGCGAATACTGCTCCGGAGAGAGCTCGCGCACCTCGGTGTCGGCGCCGCCGTTGCCGAAGGTCTCGTAGAGGCGGCTCACACTGTTGTGCATCGCCGCCAGGAACATCAGATAGCCGGGACTCCAGGTGTCGAACTCGCCATGGGTGAAGACGCCGGGCATGCCGAGCTTCGTCATTTCGGCGACGTTCGACCAGCCGAAGAGCTGCCAGTCGTGGGTCAGCAGCGGATCGACCCAGGCGTTGTACGGGCCGGCGCCGACGGTGTTGTCGTAGAGGAACGGGACCGATTCGTGGAGATCGTGCAGGACCTGGGCGTGCCAGCCGAGATGGGTGTCGAGGACGTTCTGGGTCAGCGAGAGCGTCATCCCCATGGCGTCGCGGTTGTTGTCGTGCGCGACGTAGCGGCCCCAGTAGGCGAGACGCGGCCAGGCCGAATCGGGGTGGGCGAGATGCCAGCGATAGAGGTCCACCATGCGGTCGCGGCCGTCGACCTCGACGACCGGCGTGATGAGCGTGATCAGGCTCTCGCGAATCTTCTGGATGTACGGACTCTCGTCCACCGCCAGGCGGTAGGCGAGCTCCATGAGCGCGGTGGGCGAGCCGGTCTCGGGGGAGTGGATGGCGCCGGTGATGTAGTAGACCGGGACGCTGGCCGCGATCAGGCTCTCGGCGCGAGCGTCGTCGAGGTCGATCCTGCGCGGATCGGCGAGCTGGGCGAGACGCGCCCGATTCTCCTCCGACCGGACGAGGTTCTCCTCGGAGGAAACCGCCACCGCGATCCGTTCACGGCCCTCTTCGCTGGTGCCGATCGTGACCACGCGCACCCTGGGGCTCGCCTCGGCGAGCAGGCGGAAGTAGCGATGCACGTCGGCGGTATAAGGCAGGTAGCCCGGCGCCCCGGCGACGTCGCCGAGCACGGCCTGCGGCGCCGGAACGCTCTTCGAAGCCGGCAGGTAGTCGGTGAGCGGCGAGTTGAACTCCGGCGCGGTGGTATAGCGCCGGATGCGCTCCGTGGCGTCGGCATCGATCGGCTGCGTGAGATCGGGCACGAGACCCGAAGGCAATCGCGTCGCGACCGGTACGTCGAGTGCGAAGGCGGCGTTAGCGAGGGCGAGTGCTCCCGACCAGAGGATCCAACAGGCAGCAGAGCGACGCATCGGGAGGTCTCCAGGGCGCGGCAGAAGAGTTGCCGCAGGCCGAAGAATATCGAACGTCGCGGGGACCCGCCGTCTCCCGGCGCGAGGGATCCTGCGCTCCTCGGGCGCTCGAGGGGCCCAGAAGCCTCCCTTCTCGCGCCCTGCGGTGCTCGAATCCCTCGCACCGGGAGCCGACGGGCCAGGAGCCGTTCGTGGGATCCCTCGCGCCAGGCGGACGGCGTCGACTCGCCGCGCGAGGGATCCTGCGCTCCTCGGGCGCTCGAGGGGCCCAGAAGCCCCCCATCTCGCACCCTGCGGTGCTCGGATCCCTCGCGCGGCGAGCCGACGCTCCGGGGCGTTCGTTTCCCCGGGCTTCCGGGCTACGATTCGATCTGGACGATTGGAGGTCGTATGCGGGTCGTGGAATGTGTGCCGAACATCTCCGAGGGGCGGCGCCCCGAGGTGTACGAGGCGGTGGCGAAGGCGGCGGGGGCGGTGGCGGGAGTCACGGTGCTGGACGTCGATCCCGGAGCCGAGACGAACCGGACGGTCATCACGTTCGTCGGGGAGCCGGAGGCCGTGCTCGAGGGGGCTTTCCAGTTGATGGTCGCGGCGCTCGAGCGCATCGACATGAGCACTCACCAGGGGGCGCACTCTCGCATCGGCGCCGTCGACGTGGTGCCGTTCGTGCCGGTCTCGGAGGTCACGATGGCCGAGTGCGTCGAGCTCGCCCGGCGCCTCGCGGAGCGCGTCGGCCGCGAGCTCGCGATCCCGGTCTATCTCTACGAGCAGGCGGCGACCTCGCCGGAGCGCCGGAATCTCGCCGACATCCGCGCCGGCGAGTACGAGGGGCTGGCGGGGAAGCTCGCCGATCCGGCCTGGCGGCCCGATTTCGGTCCGGCGACCTTCGTGGCGCGCTCCGGCGCGTCGGTCATCGGCGCGCGGCCGTTCCTCGTCGCCTACAACGTCAACCTGAACACGGTGGACAAGCGGCTCGCGACCCGGATCGCCTTCGATATTCGCGAGAAGGGCAGGAAGCGCCTCGACGCTGCGGGCCAGCCGGTAAGAGACGCCGCCGGCGCCGAGATCTGGGATCCGGGCCTTCTTGCCGGCATCAAGGCGGTCGGCTGGACGATCCCCGAGTTCGGCTGCGCCCAGATCTCGATCAACGTCACCGACCTCGACGCGACGCCGCTCCATGTCGTCTTCGACACCTGCGAGGATCGCGCCCGCGCGCACGGTCTGCGGGTCACCGGTTCGGAGCTCGTCGGGCTGGTGCCGCGCGCGGCGCTCCTCGCCGCCGGCCGGCATTTCCTCGCGCGGATGGGACGCTCGACCGGTGTGCCGGAGCGAGCGCTGATCCACGTCGCGGTGCGCACGCTCGGACTCTCCGAGGTGAAGCCGTTCGACCCGCAGAAGGCGATCATCGAGGCCCGGCTCACGGCCCTGGCTGAAGGCGCGCCGCTCGTCGCGATGACACTCGCCGACTTCGCCGATGAGCTCTCGTCGGACTCGCCGGCTCCTGGCGGGGGATCGGTCGCAGCGTACGCCGGGGCGCTCGCCGCCGGGCTCGCGACGATGGTCGCGAACCTCTCGCACCCCAAGCGCGGTTTCGAGGCGAAGCAACCGGCGCTCGAGCGCATCGCGGTCCGCGGTCAGGCGCTCAAAGGTAGCCTGCTCGCCGCGGTCGACGCCGATACCGCCGCTTTCGACCGCTACCTCGCGGCGATGCGGATGCCCAAAGAGACGGCCGGGGAGCGCGCCCTGCGCGACGCGGCGATGGTGGTCGCGACGATCGCGACCATCGAAGTCCCCCTGGGGACTCTCGAAGCCTGCCCGGAGATCGTGAAGCTCTGCCTCGAGATCGGCGAGATCGGCCTCCAGGCCTCGCTCTCCGACGCCGGCACCGGCGCCGCGATGGCGCGTGCGGCGGCTTCGGGCGCCTACCAGAATGTCTGCATCAACCTGCCCGGTCTCGCGGACCGCCAGGCGGCATCACGGCTCCTGGCACGTGCCGACGCCGCCTGGGCGCGGACGCGCGACCTCGCCGCGCAGGCCGAGGCGAAATTCGTCGACGGGCTGCGGCAGGCGGCGGGCTAGCGCCCGACGGGTCGCTTCAAGACTGCGCGGCGCAGAGCCGGGTGCGATCGAGGAACCCCTCCCACAAGCGCTCCCAGACGCGCCAGTCGTGGCCGCCCGCGATGGTGTAGACCTGCTCCGGCGGGAGGAGTCCGGCGAGCAGCCGGTTCGAACGCGCGAAGTCGTCGGCGGCGCCCCAGCCGAGATGGAGCGGCACGGGTGGCCCGTCGCCCGGCCAGGTGGCGAGCCAGCTCCAGAGCTCCCGCCCGACGTCCGACTCGGCGAT
>JAGPDF010000100.1:0-6538 GCA_018057705.1 Thermoanaerobaculia bacterium
TCGCGCCCCCCGTCGTTCTCCTCACCGTCACCGCGGCGGGCCTCGCGGCCTGGGCGGCCTTCAACTTCGCCCGCTTCGGCAGCCTCTTGCCGCCGGTTCCGACCGCGAGCCACGTTGCGACCCTCTCCGAGTTGCTGCGCGAGCCGCGATGGATCGGTGGCCTCTTCCGGAGCTTCTGGGCCAAGTTCGGCATGCTCAATACGCCCCTGCCCTGGCCGTTCTACCTCTGGTTCGCCGCGCTCAGTGGTGCTGTCGTCGTCGGCGTCCGCCGTCTCGCTGGCTCGCAGCGCCTGGTCCTCGCCTCCGCCCTGCTCGCCAACGCCGGGCTCGTGCTGGCGTACCAGGTCACCGTCGACCTGCAGGCACAGGGCCGTTATCTCCTGCCTTCTCTGGCAGCGGCCGCCGCGTTCGGCGGCGCAGCGTTGCCGACGAGAGTCCATCTGGTGCTCGCCTGGGGCGCGGTGCTCGTCGCCATGGCAGCCCTCGCGACGATCGCGCGGACCTACTCCTGAGTCCTCCACTTGCCGGACCCGCGGAGCGGTCGTACGCTCGCCGGCAAGGAGAAGACGATGTGCCGAAACATCAAGACCCTGTTCAATTTCGAGCCGCCGGCGAGCGCCGGGGAGGTGCGCGCGGCTGCGCTCCAGTTCGTGCGCAAGGTGAGCGGCTTCCAGTCCCCTTCGAAGGCCAACCAGCCGGCGTTCGATCGCGCCGTGGACGAGATCGAGGCGGCCGCAGAGAGGCTGCTGGCCGATCTGGTGACGCCCGCCGGGCCGCGCGACCGCGAGGTCGAGGCCGCCAAGGCGCGGGCGCGATCGGCGGAGCGTTTCGGGCGCGTCCCCTGACGCCGGCGAACCGGCGCCGGAATCCGGCGAGCGATGCAGGGTCCGATCCGGAGCGCCGGCGCGGGCGCCCTTGCGGTAGATTTCGCCCATGACTCCCTTTCGCCGTGTCTTCGCCGCCGTCGTTCTCTGCGTCGCCGCTGCGTCGTCCGCCCGGGCCGAAGAGGACGCGCGGGCGCAGGTTCTCGCGACCGTTCAGAGTCTCTTCGACGCCATGGCGCGCAAGGATGCCGAAGCGGGGAGGAAGCTGTTTCTTCCCGAGGCGCGGTTCTTCTCGGTGCGGGTCGAGGCGGGGGCGCCGATCGTGGGCACCTTCACGATCGAGGAGGGCCTCCGAAGATGGGCCGAGAGCTCCGAGGCGCTGCTCGAGCGCATCTGGAGCGCCGAGGTCCGGATCCACGGCCGGATCGCGACGGTCTGGACCCCGTACGACTTCCATCGCGACGGCAAGTTCAGCCATTGCGGAATCGATGCGTTCGACCTCGTCCGGACAGCCGAGGGGTGGCGACTAGCCGGCGGGGTCTACACCATGGAGACGGAGGGTTGTGCCGCCAGTCCGCTCGGCCCCCCGCCCGCAGGAGTCACCGGAGCCACCGGAGCCAGCGGAGCCAGCGGCAGCGCGACTCCCAGGGCGCAACGCCGATGATGATCGCCCCGCCCCATCGCGTCCGTCGCAGCTATGTGCAGCAGCTCGTCGCTCCGCCTGCCGCGGTCTTTCCGCTCCTGTGTCCGGTGCGGGAGGCCGACTGGATCGAGGGTTGGGATCCGCTCGCCGTGTGGAGCGCCTCGGGTGTCGCCGAAGTGGATTGCGTGTTCACGACCGCGGCACCCGCAGGGGGAACCCAAGCGGCCGTCTGGTACGTCACCCGCCACGAGCCGGAAAGCGGCTTCGTCGAGATGCTCAAGATCACGCCGGGGGTGACCGCCTGCCGGCTCGCCATCCACCTGCGCGCCGTGCCGGCCGGGTCGGAGGCGACCGTCACCTACATGCACACCAGCCTCGGCCCCGCGGGCGACGACTTCGTGGACGCGTTCACGGAGGCGCACTACCGCCAGTTCATGCAGGACTGGGAGGCGCGACTGAACCACTACCTGCGGACCGGAACAGCGCTGCCGGGGGAGCGCGATTGAGCGCGCAGAGGATGGCGCCCGCCGCGGCAGCGGGGAGGGTCGAGACGAGTGCGCTCCGCGCCCGGACTCGGAGCTCGGTCCGGTCTGCCCTCGTCGCGGGGATGGTGTTGGCGGCGATACCGCTCGGCGCGCAGTCGGGTCGCAGCCGGATGAGCGGCTTCGTCTTCGCCGACTCCGACACGCGGGTGCTCGCAGGAGCTACGGTCGAGCTCGTCGGCGATCCGGAGTCGGAGCGCCTGCGGTCGGTGCACGTCGTGGCGAGGACGTCCGCGGCGGGAAAGTACGACATCGAGCGCCTGCCCTACGGACGCTACGAGCTGCGGATCGCCGCGCCCGGTTTCGAGCCGTATTCGATCCCTCTGTACCTCGCCTCGGATGCACTCACGAGCCTGCATGCGCGGTTGCGCAAGGCGGCAACGGAGCCGATCGGTCCGGCGGTGGAGAAGGGCGAAGTCCCTTGAGGAGTCCCGCTCCGGACTGCGGCGACCGACCATGACACCGCCCGGCACGATCGTCGTCGACACCGATCCGGAGCGACTCGACCTCGCGGTCGTGCACGGCTTCCTCACTACGAGCTACTGGGCGCGCGGCATCCCGCTCGCGGTGGTCCGCGAGTCGGTGCGCCACTCGCTCTGCTTCGGGCTCTACGACGGCGAACAGCAGGTGGGTTTCGCGCGCGTGATCTCGGACAGGGCCACCTTCGCCTACCTCGCCGACGTCTTCGTCCTCGAGTCCCACCGCGGGCGCGGTCTGGGCAGACTCCTGATGACCGCGGTGATCGATCACCCCGAGCTCCAGGGTCTGCGCCGCTGGATGCTCGCCACGCGCGACGCCCATGCCCTCTACGTCCAGTACGGCTTCACTCCACTGCGGGCGCCGGAAAGCTTCATGCAGCTTCACGATCCGGACGTCTACGCCGAACCGACCGATGCCGGTCGGCGCCGCGAAGCGGGAGAGGGTGAAGCGCTGTGAAGGCGAGAGGATCGATCGGCGGATCCGCCGAGGATGTCGGTTCCGGTCTCGAACCCGTCGCGCGCAAGGCGCCGCGATACCACCTGAGTCCAGGAGATTCTGCGATGCGATCGGCTCCCGTCACCGTCCTTGTCGCCTACCGTGCGCTCCCCGGCCAGGTCGAGCGTGCTCTAGCCGAG
Organism: Thermoanaerobaculia bacterium; assembly: GCA_018057705.1. Lineage (NCBI taxonomy): Bacteria > Pseudomonadati > Acidobacteriota > Thermoanaerobaculia > Thermoanaerobaculia bacterium. Next base: position 3,125 of record JAGPDF010000100.1, read on the forward strand.
ATCGAGGCTCTCGTCGCCACGGTGGTCACGATGGAGCCCGACTGTCTCGGAATCCGGCTGCTCCAGGACTCTGCCGACCCCGAGCGGCTCCTGCTCGTCGAGCGGTGGTCCAGCCGGGAGGCTTATCTCGGTCCGCACCGCGAGACCCCGCATTTGCAGGCGTTCATCGCCAGCGCGGCCGCCTTCCTCGCCGGACCTCCGGAGATCCGGATCTGGAGAGAGCACGCGGAGCGCCTGCCCGATTAGGCTTCTGGCAGCCGCTGGCCTCTGCCGGCGCGGCGGCGCGGAGCGTTACTCGGCGCGGTGAAAGCGGCGGGTGGCGAGGCCGAGGACGACGACGGCGAAGAGGGCGAGGGCTCCCAGCTCGGGCAGGACGTCGAGCGGCGTGACGCCCTTGAGGAAGATGCCGCGCACGATCACCAGGAAGTGGCGCATCGGGTTGGCGAGGGTGATCCACTGGAAGATCTGCGGCATGCTCGAAATGGGAAACATGAAGCCCGACAGCAGCACCATCGGCATGTAGGCGAGGAAAGCGGAGAGGAACGCCTCCTGCTGGGTCTTCGAGATCGTCGAGATCAGCAGGCCGTTGCCGAGCGCGCAGGCGACGAAGAGGAGCGTCGCGCCGAGAAGCAGCAGCGGACTGCCACGGAAGGGCACCTTGAACCACAGCAGCGCCATGCCGGTGATGAGGACGAGGTCGATGAGCGCGATGAGCGCGAACGGAATGGTCTTGCCGAGGATGAGCTCGCTCGGCCGGAGGGGACTGACCGCGAGTTGCTCGAGCGTGCCGATCTCGCGTTCGCGGACCACGGCGAGGGCGGTGAGAAGCTGGCACACCAGGCTGAGCAGGAGGCCGATCACCGCCGGCACGTTGTAGTTCCGACTGGCGAGATCCGGGTTGTACCAGGCCCGCGAACGCACGTCGAGCGGCGGCGCGCGGCCGGCGAGCGAGCGCGCCAGGGCGACATCCTGCACGATGCGCTCGGCGTGGCCCTTGGCGATCGTCGCCTGATTCGAATTGGTGCCGTCGAAGAGCAGCTGCACGCTCGCTCGGCCCTCGGCGAGATCGTGCGCGTAGCCGGCGGGGATGGCTACCGCGAGCGCGGCGCGGCCATGGTCGAGGGCGAAGGCGAGATCGGCGTCGCGTTCGGCCCACTCGACGACGTCGAAGTAGCCGCCGCCGACGAGCGCCGTCACGAGCTCGCGGCTGTCGCGGCTCTGGTCGCGGTCGAGGACGATCGTCGGCGTATGCCGCACGTCGGTCGAGACGGCGTAGCCGAAAACCAGCAACTGGACGATCGGCGCCACGAGCACCAGCCGGGCCATGCGCGGGTCGCGGAAGACCTGGCGCAGCTCCTTCCTCACCATCCAGCCGATGCGACCGAGTGCCGCGCGCATCAGTCGAGCTCCTTGCGGAAGGAGCGCACGGCGAGCGCCAGGCCGAGAACGGCGAAGGCGAGCATGAGCAGAGCCTGGTAGCGCAGGACCGAAATCCCGACTCCCTTGAGGAAGATGCCGCGGGTGACCACCAGGAAGTAGCGCGCCGGCACGAGGTGGGAGATCGCCTGCAGCGCCGGCGGCATGTTCTCGATGGCGAACATGAAGCCCGAGAGGAGGAAGGCGGGGAGGAAGGTGGCGACCAGCGCGATCTGGGTGGCGAGCACCTGCGAGCGTGACACCGCCGAGATGAAAAGCCCGAGCCCGAGGGCGCCGCAGAGGAAGAGGAACGAGAGCGGGAAGAGCAGCAGGGCGTTGCCGCGCATCGGCACGCCGAAGAGCACGACGCCGAGGATCGACACCGCCGCGACGTCCACGAGGCCGATTGCGAGATACGGGAGGAGCTTGCCGAGCACGACCTCGAGCCGGGTCACCGGTGTCGAGGCGAGCTGCTCCATAGTGCCGCGCTCCCACTCGCGCGCGATGGTGAGCGAGGTGAGCATCGCCGCGATGACCATCATGATCACCGCCACGAGTCCCGGGACGATCATGTCGCGGCTGGCGAGGGTCTCGTTGTACCAGACCCGGGAGTGGGCGACGAGCGGCAGCGTCAAACGTTCGCCTTGCAGCAGGATGCGCTGGCCGAAGGCGGCGGCCACCCCCTCGGCGTAGCCGAGCGCGATCGTCGCGGTGTTGGCGTCGGAGCCGTCGAGCAACACCTGGAGGCGCGCCGTGCGGCCGGCTCCGAGGTCGGCGCCGAAGCCCGGCGGCACGACGAGCACCAGCCGCGCCCTGCCGCGGGCGAAGAGCTCCACGGCATCGCCCGGGCGCTCGGGCCGCGCCACGAGCTCGAAGTAGCCCGAAGCGAGAAAGCCATCGACCAGCTCGCGGCTCGCGGGGGAGGCGTCCTGGTCGACCACGGCGAGCGCGATGTCGCGCACGTCCCAGACGATGGCATAGCCGAAGATCACCAGGAGGAGAAGCGGCAGAGCGAAGGCGAGCAGGAGGCTGCGCCGGTCGCGGGCGAGCTGCAGCGTCTCCTTGCGCGACATCGCCCAGAGGCGGGAGAGGTCGAGGCGGGGTGCCCGAAGCATGGCTCTAGTCCTCCACCGCGCCGCCCGCCGATTGCACCAGGGAGATGAAGACATCCTCGAGCGAGGGCGGAATCTCCCGCAGGCTGGCGACCGCGATGCCCCGCGCCGCGAGGAGGCCCGGAAGCTCGGCGAGCGCCGCGTCCCGGTCGGCGACCGTGACGTGGAGGTCGCGCCCGAAGAGGCCGGCGCGCAGGACACCCGGTGCGCCGTCGAGCGCCGCCAGGGCGCCGATCGCGCCGCTGGGATCGGTGGTCTGGAGCTCGAGGAGCTGTTCGTTCGCGGCGGCGCGCAGCCCCGCCGGGGTGTCGAGGGCGATCAGCTTCCCGCGGTTCATCAGCGCGAGGCGGTGGCAGGACTCGGCCTCTTCCATGTAGTGGGTGGTGACGAAGACCGTCGTGCCGCCGCCCGCGAGCTCGTAGATGAGATCCCAGAAGCGCCGGCGCGAGATCGGGTCGACGCCCGAGGTCGGCTCGTCGAGGAAGAGGATCGGCGGCTCGTGGAGGACGGCGCAGCCCAGGGCCAGACGCTGTTTCCAGCCGAGCGCCAGTTCGCCGGCGAGGCGGCCGCGCTGGTCGGCCAGGCCGGCCATCTCGACGACCCAGGCCCGGCGCGCCGCGAGGCGGGCACCGCCGACGCCGTAAAGGCCGGCGAAGAAGCCGATGTTCTCGTCCACCGTGAGGTCCCCGTAGAGCGAGAAGAGCTGCGACATGTAGCCGATCGAGCTCTTGATCCGGGTGCGCTCGGTCGCGATGTCGAAGCCGGCGACACGGCCGCTGCCGGAGCTCGGAGCGAGAAGCCCGTTGAGCATCTTGATCGTCGTCGTCTTGCCGGCGCCGTTGGGTCCGAGAAAGCCGAAGACCTCGCCCGGCGCGACGGCGAACGA
>JAGPDF010000100.1:6638-11908 GCA_018057705.1 Thermoanaerobaculia bacterium
CGCGGTTCGTGGATCAAGGCGCAGGAGAGACCGAGCTTCTGTTTCATGCCGCCGGAGAGCTTGCCGGCCAGCCGGTCGCGGAACGGTCCGAGGTTCGAGAAGGCGAACAGGCGCTCGCGCCGCGCCGCGCGCTCCGAGCGCGGCACCCTGAAGAGATCGGCATAGAAGTCGAGATTCTCGTCGACCGTGAGGTCGGTGTAGAGCCCGAAGCGCTGGGACATGTAGGCGAGCCGGGGCTTCACGGCCTCCGGGTCGGCGACCACCGAGATGCCGTCGAGGATCGCGTCGCCGGCGCTCGGCCTGAGGACGCCGGCGAGCATGCGCAGGGTGGTCGTCTTGCCGGCGCCGTCGGGGCCGACGAGCCCGAAGAGCTCGCCGGGCCGCACGTCGAAGTCGAGACCGGCGACGGCGACGCGCGCCGCCTTCCCGCCCGGCGCCGCGAAGCTTCGCGCGAGACCGCGGACCGAGATCGCCGCTGCGGCGACGCCGGCGTCGGCGCTCAGGGCTGCGGTCGTTCCGCGCTGCATCAGCGGCTCTCCACCAGCCTGACGTCGGCGGGCAGGCCGGGCTTGAGCTCCTCCTCCGCGTCGCCGGTGACCCGGACCTTGACCGCGTAGACGAGCTTCACGCGCTCCTCGGTGGTCTGGACGTTCTTGGGCGTGAACTCGGCGGAGCTCGCGATGAAGGAGACCTCGCCGTCGTAGCGCCTGCCGGGGAAGGTATCGGACGTGATCTCGGCGCGCTGGCCGATGGCGACTCGTCCGAGGCGGTTCTCGGGGACGAAGATGCGCACCCAGCGGTCGCCCGGATCGAGCAGTGTCACGACGGCCGCGCCGGCGCCGACGATCTCGCCCGGCTCGCGGTGGCGCAGCGTCACGATGCCGGCAAACGGGGCGGTGATGCGGCTGTTGGCGAGCGTCGCGTCGAACGTCGCGACGGCGGCTTCGGCCTGGGCGAGTTGGGCGCGTGCTGCGGCGATGCGCTCCGGGCGCGGTCCCTGCTCGAGGAGCGCCAGTTGCTCGGTGGCCTGGTCGCGTTGGCGCCGCGCGAGCTCGACGGCGAGTGTCGCCTTGTCGAGCATCTCGCGCGACACGGCGCGCCCTTCGAGGAGCGTGCGAACGCGCGCTTCGTCGCGCTCGGCATCGGCCACGCGGTCGTTCGCGGCAGCGAGCGCCGAGCGCCCCTGGGCGATCTCTTCGCGGCGCGAACCGGCGAGGAGCTCCCCCAACTGGGCGCGCATCGCTTGAGACTGCGCCAGCGCCTGCGCCCGCCGGGCGTCGAGCTCGCTGGTGTCGAGGCGCGCGAGCTCGGCGCCGGCCGCGACGCGATCCCCCTCGCGCGGCGCGACCTGGGCGATCCGCCCAGGGGACTGGAATCCGAGCTGGGCGTCGGTGGCCTCGACCGTGCCGGAGGCGACCAGGCCGTTGTCCTCGGGCGGCGGCGCGAGGACGAAATGCCAGAGGGCGAAGCCACCCAGGCCGAGCACGAGAACGATGGGCACGATGCGCTTCGGATTCATGGCGCGATCTCCAGGGTGCGACGGAACCAGTCGGGGGAGAGCTCTCCGGCGAGGCGCGCGAGCTCGACGTGCGAGAGCAGGACGGCGGTACGGGCTTCGGTGGCGCTGGCGCGGGTCGCGGCGAGCTCGGCAAGTGCGGCGAGGTAGTCGACCTGGGTGCCGGAACCGACCTCGAGCAGGAGCCTCTGGACGCGCGCGACCTCCGCCAGCCGGTCGGCGGCGCGGCCGAGCGCGCTCGCGCGGGCGCCGGCGTCGGCGAGCGTTGCGAGGGCGCGGTCGACCGCTTCGTGCGCTTCGAGCTCGCTCTGGGCAAGGAGCGCCGTGGCGGTGTCGCGCTGCGCCGCGGCCCTGGCGACGCGCCGGCCTGTCTGTCCGCCGTCCCAGAGCGGAACGACCAGCTGCACGCCGGCGTTCCAGTCCGTCACGTAGGAGCTCTCGGCCTCGCGGAACTCCTGCAGGGCGCCCACCAGGTCGAGCTTGGGAAAGTAAGCGCTGCGCGCCAGCCCCCGGGCCGCTTCCGCCGCGAGGATCTGCTGACGGGCCTGTTCGACCGCGGGGCCGGCGGCCACCGCGAGCGCCTGCAGCTCGCCCCGGGTCTCGGCCCGGGGAGCCGGCGTCTTCCAGGGTGCGAGCCGCCCGGACCGCGTCGCCTCGGGCGCGGCGGAAAGGAGCCGCGCGAGATCGCGTTCGGCGCTGTCGCGAGCGCTCGCAGCGCGCGTCCGCTCTGCCTCGGCGGCGGCGAGCGCAGCATCGGCGCGCAGCGTCTCGACCTCGGCGGCCTTGCCGACGGCGAAGAGCTGGCGCGCCCGGTCGAGCTCGAGGGTGAGCGCCTCTGTCCGCGCCTGCTGCGCGGCGAAGATCTCGCTGCGTGCGAGGGCCCCCGCATAGGCGGCCGCGACCCGCGCGGCGATCGCCTGCTCGGTGGCCGAGAGGGCGGCGCCGGCAGCAGCCTCCTGCGCCTCCGCCTGGCGGGTACGCTCGCGCCGCGCGCCCGAGTCGATCAGCGTGTAAGTGACATTCAGCGAGCCCTGCGCGAGGGTGTCGCCAAACGGCGGAATCTCGGCCGGATGGAACGAATGGATCGGGCTGGTGATCATCGGATCGTCGTAGCCCAGCGCCGAGGCGTTGAGCTTGAGGATCGGGCCGCGGCTTGCCGCAACTTCGCCGGTGGCCTCCGTCGCTTCGGCCACCCGCAATCGCGCCGCGGTGACCGCCGGATAGCGGCCGAGGGCGCGTTCGACCGCGGCGGAGAGGGTGAGCGGCGGCTCGGCCGAGGTCGCCGGCGCCGGGGCTGCCGGAGAGGCGTGGACGAGCGTCGGGGTGAGGAGAAGGGTCAGGAGCAACCTGGGCATGTTTCGGGGCCCGCGGGGCCTCCGGGCCCTTCGGATCCTCCGGGCGATCGGGATCATGGGTGTGCCTCCGTCCCGGGCATCCGGTCGCCGGCGGCGACGGGAGCGGCGGGCGTGGTCAGGGAACGAACGTAGTGTCGGACGAGGATCTCGGTCTCGGCGTCGGAAAGGGCGAGGTCGGGGAAGGCGCGCAGCTGGATGCCGATCGCGGCCGGGAGGCCCAGGAAGAGTGTCGCCTGGCGCTCCGGGGCGACGCCCAGGTCGAGGTCGAGCTCGGCGAGGACGCCGCCCAGGAGCCCGGCGTAGCGCCGCATGACGGTGCCGAGCTGGCCGATCAGCCCGTTGTCGCCCGAAGCGAGACCCTCGGCGATGAGCAGAAGCGGCAGGCCGCGGCTCACCCGCAGCAGCGAGACGTGGTGGCGCACCATGGCAAGCAGCCGCTCCTGCGGCGCGAGCGTGCGGTCGGCAGCGATCTCCGCGATCGTGCCGAGCAGCCGGCCACCGAAGCGCTCGACCATCGCCCGAACCAGCGCCTGTTTGCCCGGGAAGTGGCGGTAGATCGCCGGTTCGGTGAATCCGACCCGCTCCGCAACGCGTTTCATCGTCAGATTGGCGAGCCCGGATTCCGCGACCAGCTCCGCTGCACGGTCGAGAATCTCGGTCTGGCGCGCCGTAGGCGGATCCGAAGGGTGGATCCGGGTGAGTGAGTGAATGTTCACTAACAAAGAATCTAGACCTCTCCTCGGCGCTTGTCAAGCGGCCCGTTCCGGCGCTCTCGGCTAGACTCGCGACAAGGCAAGGGGAGAGAACCTCGATGATGCGAGCGCTGAAGGCACTCGAGAGGCTGCGTGAAGGGAACGCGCGATTCGTCGCGGATATTCGCGGCCGCGATTCGGCAACCAGCCCGGCGCGGCGGCATGAGGTCGCGGCCGGTCAGGAGCCGTTCGCGATCCTGCTCGGCTGCTCCGACTCGCGCGTGCCGGCGGAGATTGTCTTCGATCAGGGCCTGGGTGACCTCTTCGTCATCCGCGTCGCCGGCAACATCGTCGCCGCTTCCCAGGTCGGCAGCGTCGAGTTCGCGGCGGAGCGCTACGGCACGCGGCTGGTCGTCGTTCTGGGCCACTCGCAGTGCGGGGCCGTTCTCGCAACAGTCGAAGAGTTGCAGCGGCCGACCGCCAACCAATCGCGTTATCTGCGCTCGATCGTGGACCGGGTGCGGCCCTCGGTCGAGCCGCTGCTCGCGACCGGGCTGCGCGACGACCCGGAGGCGCTGGTGAAGCAGGCCGTGCGCGCCAACATCCGGGTCTCGGCCAACCACCTGCGGCACGGCTCGGAGCTGCTCGAACAGCTGATCCAGAAGGACGGGCTGCTGGTGGTCGGCGCCGAGTATTCGCTCGAGACCGGCGTCGTCGAGTTCTTCGATGGCCTGCCGAGGCCGGCCGAGGAGGGCACACGATGAGCGTGCAGTGGATCGTCTGTCCGGATTGCGCCTTCAGGTTGCCGTACGCGATTCTGGGCAAGCAGGGGAGCTTTCGCACCGGCCGCGAATTCGGCACGCTCTGCCGGCACCGGGCCGAGTTCGCCCACCGCGAGTCGATGAACGGCCTCGACTGCCCGGCGCTGCGCGCCGAGGCCGAGCGCGTGCTGAAGATCCGCCTGCCGGGAGGGGCGCCCGAGTCGCCGGAATCCGGCGCCGGCTGAGCGGCCGCCGCGAAGTGCGGCGAGGAGGGGCGGTCAGAGCTTTCCAGGGAACCCAGGGAAGGAGAGGACATGTCGAGAGTGCGCAGCGTGCTGGGGATCGTCGTCGGCGTCCTGCTGGTGTTGAGCGCAGGCGCGCATTCGCTCCTGGGCGGCAAGGAGCTCCGCGAAGCGTTGGTCACCGCGCAGGTGCCGCCGGATCTCCTGCGCGGCGCGATGATCGGCTGGCACTTCGGCGGCGTCGCGATGCTCGCCTTCGGCGTCGTGGTGCTGCAGGCTTTCGTCCGCAGACGCGGCGTCGCGCCGGTCTCGCTCTTTCCCGCCCGGATCGTCGCCGTGACCTACCTCGGCTTCGGGGCCGCTGCCCTGCTGTTCACCGGCTTCGACCCGTTCTTCCTGGTCTTCATCGTTCCCGGGCTGCTGCTCAGCCTGGCCGCCTTCGGGAATCCCGCGCACCCTCCGAGCTGAAACCCCGCGTCGGCCAGAGCTGGCCGGCTCCCGCCTGAGTCACCGGTGCCAGCTGCGCAGAATGAGCATGTAGTTGGCGCGCTCGTACCCGGCAGGGTCGGAACAGTTGCCGAGGTTCATGCTGCCGCGCAGCTGCGCGATCGACTCGTACTGGTGATCCGCGAGCCAGTAGGCGAACTCCTCGCGCAGCGTGCGCAACCTCTCCGGGCCGTGCGCCAGCAGCTCCGAGACCATCT
>JAGPDF010000101.1 GCA_018057705.1 Thermoanaerobaculia bacterium
CGCCCCGGCTGGTCACGGTCGCGGCGGGCAACTGCACCGAGGCCGGACTCCTGTCGACGCTCGCGATGCTCTCCGGAGAAGGCGCCGAGGAGTTCCTCGCTGCCCAGCAGGTGCCGCACTGGATCGTGCGCGACTGACGCGCCGCCCACGTCTGTGTCCTTTGGCCCCGGCTGGATTCCCGTGACGCCTCTTCCTTCGGGGCGGCGCAGGACTTGCAAGGTCCCGGCGGCAGAAAGTCCTCGCAGAGGAGAGCTGACTCATGAAGCGCATTCGATCGATATCGTGCACCCTGCATTCGGCCGTCGTGCTGGCCAGCTTGAGTCTTACGGGCTGCTCCAGCATGGTCACCCACTTCGGCGGCGGCCTGTCCGAGGATTTGCAGCAGAACGGCGTCGCGGCCAGGGCCAGGATCGAGGAGATCTGGGACACCGGCTGGACGATCAACGACAACCCGGTGATCGGGATGAAGGTGCTGGTCCTGCCGCCGGACCGCCCGGCCTTCACGGCGACGATCGAGAAAACGACGGTCTCGCGGATCGGCATTCCCCAGTTCCAGCCCGGCAATACCGTCCCGGTGCGCTTCGACCCCGGCAACCCGGCGGTGGTGGCGATCGACTTCGGCGGGTCGGAGTCCGCGGAATCGGCGTCGGGCAACCCCTACCGCGACCGGTTCGCGCCCACGGCACTCCTGGGCGCCAACTTCCTGCCGCCACCCGCTTCCCCCGAGCTCTACCTCGGCACCGCCGACAGCGCCGCCGACCTCGCGGCCCTGTTCGAGAACGACTACTCGCTGCTCGGTGGTTCCAGAGTGGAGAACGGGTCGAACCCCGAGCAGGCCCTCGAACAGGGCAGGGCGATCGGCGCCGCCCTGGTGGTCGTGTATGGGCACTTCTCTCCGCCCCCCGGCAAGGCGCTCGAGGTCCTGCCGTTTCGCCCGCGACCGGTGGATCCGGATTCGCCGGCGGCGAAGCGTCTCGCGGGTCCCGGCGCGGAGATGCTCGTCTCGGGCCTCGGACCGGACGACCAGTTCGCGGCCTACTGGGGCAAGACCCGGCCGGCGATCCTGGGGATCGTCTCGCGGCCACTTTCCGCAGACGAGCAGGCGCGGCTCCGGCGCGAGGATGGGATCGTGGTGGAGAGCGTGGCGAACGGCTCGCCCGCCGCCTTCGCCCGGATCGCACCCGGCGACGTGCTGATCGCGATCGACGGTGAACCGTTCGGCGACGTCACCGCCGTGCCGGCGCTCGTCACCTCCCTGGCGGGCCGGCGGGTCGGCATCGACCTGATCCGCGACGGCAGGCCGTACTCGGTGATGGTGCAGCTCAATCCAGCGGCGCCCTGAGGGGGAGACTGCCGCCCGCTTTCTCCGCCACTCTGGAACGGGCTTCAACCCCCCGCCGGGGCGGGAAGCGGGGCCTCACCGGGCGCTACTCTGGGCGATGCAGGATTCCCGGAGACAACTCATGGCAAAGCGTGTGACGGTGCTCGGAGGCGGTCGGGTGGGCCACGCAATGGCGCTCGACCTGGCGCACGAGGGGGAGTTCGAAGTGCGGGTGGCGGACGCCTCGGCGGCCGCGCTCCAAAGCCTGGCCGGTGCGGCCCACGTCGAGACGATGGCGGCGGATCTCGCCGACGCGGCGGAGATCCGCCGCGCCGTGGCCGGCGCCGACTACGCGATCGGCGCGGTGCCCGGTTTCATGGGCTATCGCACGCTCGCGACGGTGATCGACGCCGGCATCGACGTGGTCGACATCACCTTCTTCGAGGAGGATTCGCTGCGGCTCGACGCGGCGGCGAAGGCCAAGGGTGTCACCGCCATCGTCGATGCCGGCGTGGCGCCGGGGCTGACCAACGTGCTCGCCGGGCACCACGCGGCCACGTGGGACCGGCTCGACCGATTCGTGTGCGGCGTCGGCGGCCTGCCGGTCGTGCGCACGCAGCCCTGCTGGGAGTACAAGGCCGCGTTCTCGCCGGTCGACGTGCTCGAAATTTACACCCGGCCGGCGCGCGTGGTCGAGGGCGGCCGCGTGGTCGCGAAGCCCGCCCTCGCCGAGATCGGGTCCTACGAGTTTCCCGGCGTCGGCACCGTCGACGCCTTCGCGACCGATGGCCTGCGCACGCTGCTCACGACTGTCGCCTGCCCCGAGATGCGCGAGCTCACGCTGCGCTATCCCGGCCACGCGGCCAAGATGCGGATGCTGCGCGACGCCGGATTCCTCTCGGCCGAACCGGTCGAGATCGGCGGCGCGCGCGTGGCGCCGATCGAGCTCACCGGGCGGCTGCTCTTCCCGCTCTGGCAGTATGGCCCGGGCGAAGAGGACCTGACGCTCTTCTTCTGCGAGGCCGACGGTGTGAAGGACGGCGCGCCGGTTCAGGCGCGCTGGATCATGCTCGACCGCTACGACCGCGCGGGCGGGGTCTCTTCAATGGCCCGCACCACCGGCTACACGGCGACCGCCGCGCTGCGGCTGCTGGCCTCGGGGACCTTCCGCCCGACCGGCGTCGTCCCGCCGGAGTGGATCGGCCGCGACGCTGCCGCCTGCGCCTTCCTGCTCGACCAGCTCGCCCGCCGCGGCGTCCGGCTGGAGCGGGTCGGCTGAGCCGCCGGCCGCTGTGGCTGCGGCACGCCGCCTGAGGCGGAGCGACGACAGCACCTCGCCGCTTGCTATCGTCATCGACGGACGGCGACGGGACGCATCGGGGGTCGAGCCATGAAGAGAATCACACGCATCGGATTCGCCGGGATGCTCATCGCGGCCGCCTTCGCCGCCGACGCGGCGGAAGGCCCCGCCGACACGGTCTATCGCAACGGCAAGGTCTACACGGTCGATGCCGCGGACAGCGTTCACGAAGCGCTCGCGGTCCGCGACGGGCGGATCGTCTTCATCGGCGATGCCGCCGGCGCCGTGAAACTCACCGGCGAGGGGACCAAGGTGGTCGACCTGGGCGGCCGGGTGATGATGCCTGGGCTGGTCGACGCACACATGCATCCGCTCTCGGCCGGCCGAAAGCTCGTCGCCTGCAGTCTCGACTACGCAGCGCTCACCGTCGCCGAGTTTCAGGCGCGGATCCAGGCCTGCCTCGACGCGACGAAAGAGAAGGAGCCCGACGGCTGGCTCGAGGTCTGGAACTGGTTCCAGCAGAGCATGCTCCCGTCGGGCACGGTGCCGAGCCACGCCGATCTCGACGTCCTCCAGACGCAGCGCCCGATCGTCGTCCACAACTCCTTCGGCCACACCTCACTGGCCAACGCGCGCGCACTGGCGCTCGGCAAGATCACGGCGGCGACGCCCGATCCGGAGAACGGGCTCATCGCACGCGATGCTGCCGGAGCGCCGACCGGCCTGCTCGAGGACTCGGCACAGCGCATCCTCGATCCGCTGCTGCCCGAGCCGACCGACTCCGACCGGCTCGCCGCCGCGCGCACGTCGCTCGATGCGATGCGCAAGGAGGGGATCACCACCTTTCTCGACGTCTCCGCCGACGCCGAGACGATCGCGGCCTATGCGGCGGTCGCGCGCGAGGGGACGCTCACCGCGCGCGCCCACTTCGCGGTCGAGATCGAGCCGGAGGAAGGCAAGGAGCCGGAGAAGGCCGTCGCCGCACTGCTCGAGATCGCGCGCCGCTTCGACCAGGGGCCGGTCGTCGTGCGCCCGACGATCACGGTGCGGAACGCGAAGCTGTACATGGACGGCGTGATCACCGCGCCGGCGTTCACCGGCGTGATGGTCGAGCCGTACCTCGAGAACCGAGGCACGGCGCAGAAGCCGAAGTGGGTGTCGAGCGGCAACCGAGGCCCGGCGCCCTATTTCGCGGCCGACGTCCTGAAGGCGTTGCTGCTCTCGCTCGCCGCAGCCGGGATCGATCCGCACATTCACGCCGACGGCGACGGGGCCGTGCGCTTCTCGCTCGACGGATACGAGGCGATGCGCGCCGTCTACCCGGGCGAGGCGATCCGCGCCGCGATCGCGCACGTCGAGGTCGTCCACCCGGACGACTTCGCGCGCTTCGGCAAGCTCGATGTCATTCCGGTGCCGTCGTTCCAATGGGCGAAGCCGGCGGGCGACACGATCGAGGGCGCCCGCGACTACCTCGGCCCGCAGCGCTTCAAGTACTTCGAGCCGCTCGGCTTCCTCCACGGCGCCGGAGCGCGCATCGCCTACGGCAGCGACTGGCCGGTCGATCCGCTCGACGAGTGGTTCGGTCTCAAGGTCGGCGTGACACGCACCAACTCACCCGCAGCCGGGCCGCAGTACGCCGGCCGGCTCGGCGACGACATCGGCCTCTCCCGCGCCACTGTGATCCGCGCCATCACGATGAACTCCTCTTTCGCGCTTCACCAGGAGAAGGAGACCGGCTCGCTCGAAGTCGGGAAGCTCGCCGACCTCATTGTCCTCGACCGGGATCCGTTCACGATCCCCGCCGAGGAGATCGCCGCGGTCGATGTCCTGCTCACCGTGGTGGGCGGCGAGGTCGTCCACCGCGCCGGGCCGTTCGCGCCCTCGATGAAAACACCCTGATCGGCGCCTGAGCCGCTCAGGAGGCGAGCGTGCCGGCGGGGATCCTGCGCACGCGTCGGATGCGGGTGGTGCGGGTGCCGTCGCCGAGCTCGAGGAAGAGGCCCGGGGCCGCGACGATGCGGGTGAAAAGAGCGTGGCCACCGGCGGTGCAGCCGTGGACCTCGAGGGTCTGCGTGCCGCCTTCCGGTCCCGACTCGCGGGCGAAGCGGCCACCAGAAATGTCGAAGCGGCCGTCGGCACGCGCCACCAGGGAGTAGATCGAGTTCTTCGTCGAGACCAGCAGCCGGTCGCCGGGCGCGAGATCGCCGCGCCGCACGCCCTCGAGTCCATCCGCGGCGGAGACCAGAGAGTCGAGCGGCAGCGCCGGCAAAGCTGCCGGAGGTGAGGCGCGGAGGTCCGACGACGAACCGCTCACGGTTCCCTCCTCTGCAGCCCCGCGCCGATGCCCGGGATGCCCTCGGCGAGCAGGATGTCGCTGTCGGCCCAACCGGCCGAGACGACGATGTGGCCGTCGACCGGCGAGACGCCGAACGACTCGATCACCCGTTGCGCGTCGCTCACGGCCACCCGCCGCCGCTCGCTCCGGGTGTCGCGGCCGGGTACGATCGGTTGCTCAAAGAGCGCCGCCCGCCCGGACTCGTCGTCGCCGTAGAAGACGAGGGTCCGGCCGTCCGGCAGCCAGCGCGACCGGCCCGGGTTCAGCCGCCGGCCGGCGACGGAGAGCTCGGCGACCGCGGCGCCGTCGTCGAGTCGGAAGATGCGGATCGTGCGCTCGTTGCCTGGCGCAGTTTCGACCGCCGCAATCCAGCCCGACTGCGGCGCGAGCTCGGGCAGCGTGTAAGCGCCAGCGAGAAGCCGGGTGGCGTCGCGCCCGTCGGGGCGGACCTTCCAGATTCCCGGGGCGGCGGCATTGCTCGACGAATAGACGATCCAGGCGCCGTCCGCGGACATCGTCGGATTTTCGGCGTCGCGCCCGTCGGCGCTCGCCTGGCGGGCGCCGGTGCCGTCCGGCTCGGCGATCCAGATCTCGAAGTGGCCGCCGCGGTTCGAGCTCCAGAGGAGGTGTTTCCCGTCCGGGCTCCATTGCGGATCCCAGTCGTCCGTAGCGTCGAAGGTAAGCCGGCGGACGGCGCCGGTCGCGAGCTCGAGCGACCAGAGATCGAGGCTCCCCGAGCGGTCCGAGGTGAAGAGGATCCGGCGTCCGTCGGGCGAGAAGGCCGGCTGGCGGTCGCGCGTCGGCCCGCCGGTCAGTCCCTTGCCGAGGCTCTCGCCCGACGTCGCGCCGCCGCCGATCTCGAACAGGTTCTGGTGGATCCCGCCGGCGTCGAAGAGCAGCGCTCCGGGGCCGGCGAGCTCGATCCTCCCAGGGAGGGAGGTGAAGGAGAAGACGGGTAGCGGCGTCGGCTCGCCGAGCTCGAGGCGCTGCAGGAGGGTCTCCCCTCGCCCGGCCTGCGACGGCGACCAGGCAAAGATCACCGCTTCGTTGCCATCCCAGCGCGCCACGCTGGTGACGCTCCCGGCCGGCAGGCGGTAGAGCTCCCGCCGCCGGCCGCTGGCGACCTCTACCGTCTCGAGCGCGGTCGACGAGATCGAGTTCACCCGCGAGCTGGTCACCAGCAGAAGAGCGTTGCCGTCCGGCGACCAGTCGAGGCCGCGCACACCTGCATCCAGCTCGAGGAGCCGTTGCTCCCCGCCGCCTTCGGCCGGGATCAGGACGATCTGGCTGCCGCGCTCCTTCAGCCTCCCCACGGCGATCCGCTTCCCGTCCGGCGACCAGCCGGCGAGGTCGACGTTGCTCGCGAGGCGCCGCGGTTCACCGCCGACCAGGGGCACGCGATAGAGGTCGAAATTGCCCTTCCCGGCTCTCCTGAAGAGCACGGAGCCCGAGTCCGGGGAGATCTGCGGCCAGCTATCGCGGCCGGCGGTGAGGGCGACCTCTTCGCCGCTCGCCAGCTGCTTGAGCCAGATGCGCGGCGTGCCGTCGCGCGACGAGATGAAAGCCATGAACTTGCCGTCGCGCGAGATGCTCGCGGCGCCGCTCGTCCCTGAATAGGTCAGCGAACGGACCACCGGCGGGCGGGCCGGCGGCGGCTGGAAGAGCGACCGGCCGAGACCGGCGATCGCCAGCGCACCGACGACCAGACCTGCGCCAAGCCAGGCGAGCTTCGTCGGCCAGCCCGCGCCGCGAGCCGCGCTCGGGACGACGCCCGCCGCCGGCAAGTCACCGGCTTCCGCCCTTCCGGCCAGGAGATCGTCGAGCACCAGGCGGGCGTCGGCGATGTCGTGCAGACGGTTCTTCGGGTTGCGCTCCAGGCAGCGGCGCAACAGCCGCCGGATCTCCGTCGGCGTTTCACTGGGTAGGGCCTTCCAGTCGATCTCGGTCTTGAGCACGCCAGCGAGCGTGTCGGAAACCGTCGGCCCGGCGAAGAGCGACTTGCCCGTCAACATCTCGTAGAGCACGACGCCGAACGCCCAGATGTCGGCCCGCTTGTCGACGGCCGCGCCGCGCGCCTGCTCCGGAGCCATGTAGGCGGCCGTGCCGAGGATGACGCCGAGCTGAGTCCCGTGTACGGCGGTGAGCGTCGGCGAATTCAAGAGCGTCGGCGAGCGCGCGAGGTCGGCCGCGGAAGCGGAGCTCGCGGTCGCATCCATCGCCTTGGCCAGCCCGAAATCGAGGACCTTGGCCTTTCCTTCGCTGGAAGCTTTGATGTTCTGGGGCTTGAGGTCGCGGTGGACGATGCCCTTGTCGTGGGCCTCTTCGAGCGCTTGCGCGATCTGCAGCGCGAAGGAAAGGCTTTCGGTAAAGGAAAGAGGCCCCGATTCGAGGCGGTCGGCGAGCGTCGGGCCGTCGACGAGCTCCATGACCAGCGCCTTGAGGCCACCGCTCTCCTCGAGGCCGAAGATCGAGGCGATGTTCGGATGGTGGAGCTGGGCGAGGAGCTGCGCCTCGCGCTCGAAGCGGGCGAGGCGCTCCTTGTCCTCAGTGAAGGCCGCCGGCAGGACCTTGATCGCCACCTCGCGCTTCAAGCGCGTGTCGGTGGCGCGGTAGACCTCGCCCATGCCGCCCTCACCCAGCTTGGCGGTGATCTCGTAGGGGCCCAGTCGTTCGCCGATCAGGAGAGCTCCTTTGGAGCGCAAGGACGTTTTCTGCTTTTGTGCGTCGCAGGTCGATGTTAGCCCAGCCTCCGACCGCAACCGGAAGAAATCCGGGGAGGATGGCTGGATTCTGGCCTGCTGGCGAGGCGCGGGCTCAGGGTTCGAGGCTCGTCAGGCCGTCGATCCGGACCAACTGCCCGCGCCGATTCGCGAGGCTGGCGAAGGTGACCGCCGAGCCGTCGCGGGCGACGCCGAAGGTCTCGGCGCCGCCCGCCGCGTCGTCGGCGAGCACGACCTGGCCTGGACCGAGCCGGCCGTTGTCGGCGTCGAACGGGTAGCGCCGAATCTCGTTGCCCTCTGCGGCGGTGCCGATCGCCCAGAGATAGGTCCTGCCGGCCTCGACCGACCAGCGGAAGCGAGAGGTTTCGCCGAGGTCTCCGTCGAGCAGCGCGCCGTCAGCGAGGCGGAGAAGGCGCTGCTTGCCCGAGCTCTGCATCGCGACGTAGCGGCCCTCCGGGCTGATCTCGGGAGTCAGGTAGGAGCCGTCGGCAGCGACGAGCGTGGCTTCGGTCCCGTCGGGACGGATCTTCCAGATGCCGTCCTTGTCGGCGCCGGCCTCCTGCAACCCGAAGACGATCCAGGCGCCGTCCGCGGTCATGGTCGGGTTCTGAGCGTTCTCGAGGTCGGTCACCTGGCGCGGCGAGCTGCCGTCGGCTGCGGCGATCCAGATCTGGAACTTACCCGTGCGATTCGAGCTGAAAAGCAGGCGCTGGCCGTCCGGGCTCAACGCCGGATCCCAGTCGTCGGCCTCGTGGTCCGTCAAGCGGCGCAGCTCGCCGGTCGTGCGGTCGCGCCGCCAGACGTCGAGATTGCCGCTGCGGTTGGAGGTGAAGAGCAACCACTTCCCATCGGGCGAGTAGACCGGCTGGCGATCGCGGAACGGACCCTCGGTCGCGAGCTCCGGGGCGCCCCACTCCAACCGCTGACCCGCCACGCCGCGCCGGGCCTCGAACAGGTTCTGATCGGTCGAGCCGGCACCGACGATCAGCGAGTTCTTCCCCGCGACGTCGAGACCCCAGCCGCCGCTCGCGAGCGGCAGGAGGCTGCTGACCTGCCGGCTGGCGAGATCGAAGAGCGCAATGCGCCCCGACGACGAGATCAGAGCACCGCTGTCGAGCACCAGCAATGCGAGTTGCCGCACCGAGATCCAGGCGATGCCTTGAATCTTCCCGCCGCGCCGGCTGAGCGGCTCGAGCGAGATCTCCTCGAGCTTGCCCGTCGCCGGGTCGAGGAGTCCAAGCCGTTCGGTGACCCCGGTCTGTGCCGAGCTCAGCACCAGGGCGATCCGGCTGCCATCGGGCGACCAGCGCGGCTCGTGGAGTTGTCTGCCGTCGGCAGAGAGGAGCACGCGCTCCGCTCCGCCCTCGAGGTCGGCCGAGACGAGCACGCGCCGGTCTTCCTGGCCGGCAACCCGGGTGCGGCGCAGAAAGACGACGCTCTTGCCGTCGGGGGCCCAATCGCCCTCATCGGCAGCGCGTGCCACCAGGCGCTCTTCGCGGGTCGCGAGCGAGATGCGGAAGAGATCGAGCTCTTCCCCCTCGCCGGCGGAGAAGAGGACGCTCGTGCCGTCGGGAGAGAACGCGGGCAGCTGGGAAAGGTGCGGCACGAGCGGGCTCTCGGATCCACTGGTCAGGTCCTTGATCCAGATCTTGCCGACGCCGTCGCGCTGCGACTCGAAGGCCAGCGTTCGGCCATCGGGAGAGACCGAGGGGTGGGTCGAAAGTCCCGCCGCCACCAGCGTCCGAATCGATGCCCCGCTGGCGCTGGGGCCCGCGCCTGGGGCGGAAGCACGCGAGGCTGGGAGCGTCGCGAGCGTTCCGATCACCATCCCTGCGACGGTGCCGCCGAGCCAGGGCAGGGCTCGGAGCCAGAGCGGCGGCGAGCTCACCGGCAGCGCTGCGCCCACAGGCGGCAGCCCGTCGCCTCGCCCGGCGAGCTCGTCGTCGATCACGAGGCGCGCGTCGGCGATGTCGTGCAGACGGTTCTTCGGGTTGCGCTCGAGGCAGCGCTGCAGCAGCCGTCGGATCGCCGGCGGCGTGTCGGCGGGCAGCGCGGCGAAATCGATCGCCGACTTGAGAACGCCGGCGAGCGTGTCGGAGACGGTCGGCCCGGCGAAGAGCGACTTGCCGGTCAGCATCTCGTAGACGACGACGCCGAAGGCCCAGATGTCGGCCCGCTTGTCGACCGCGCCGCCGCGCGCCTGCTCGGGCGCCATGTAGGCCGCCGTGCCGAGGATGACGCCCAACTGCGTCCCGTGCACCCCGGTCAAGGTCGGCGAATTCATGAGCGTCGGCGAGCGCGCGAGATCCGCGACGTTCGAAGTACCCGCGGCCGGATCCATCGCCTTCGCGAGACCAAAGTCGAGGACTTTGGCTTTTCCTTCACTGGAAGCTTTGATGTTTTGAGGCTTGAGGTCGCGATGGACGATCCCTTTCTCGTGCGCCTCTTCGAGCGCTTGCGCGATCTGTAGAGCGAAGGAAAGGCTTTCGGTCAAGGGAAGAGGTCCGGTTTCGAGGCGATCGGCCAGGGTCGGGCCGGGGACGAGCTCCATCACGAGGGCGTGCGTTGCGCCGCTGGTCTCGAGGCCGTAGATCTGGGCGATGTTGGGGTGGTTGAGCTGCGCGAGAAGTTTCGCCTCGCGCTCGAATCTCGCCAGGCGCTCCCTGTCTTCGATGAAGGCTGCCGGCAGCACCTTGATCGCGACCTCACGGTCGAGCTTGGTGTCGGTGGCGCGGTAGACCTCGCCCATGCCGCCTTCACCGAGCTTGGCGGTGATCTCGCAGGAACCGAGGCGGGTGCCGGGGGCGAGGCTCACGGGGCGCCCGTCGCTTCGAGGTGCTCGACGACGACCTGATCGACGGCCAGGAAGTGGGCGTCGAGGGTGAGCAGTCGGAGGCCGTGCTGGGCCGCCGAGGCGGCAATCCAGAGGTCGTTGGCGGGGATCGGCTTGCCGCGGCGTCGCAGGCTGGTGACGAGGAGGGCGTAGCGCTCGGCGGTGCCCTCGTCGATCGGCACCACAGCGACGCGCGGCGAGGCGAGGAAGCGCCCGAGCTCGGCCTCGTTCTTCGCGCGCTGGCGTCCGCGCAGGAAGCCGGCGAGAAGCTCGCCAAGGACTACCGGGTTGACGCGGATCGCGCCGGCGGCCCGCAGGGCGTCGCGCACCCGAACGTCACCGCGCAGGAGCGCCGAGTAGGCCGAGGTGTCGAGGAAGAGGTCGCTCACTCCCAGAGATCCGGATCGAGGCGTCGCAGGTCCGCGAGGGCGCGGTCGAAGTTGCGCGCCTCACTCGGCGACCAGGCGCCGCAAAGGGCGTCGAGCTCGTGACGCTCCTCTTTCGTGGCGCCCGCAGCGATACTGGTCGACTCCTCGAGCAGTCCGATCACCGCGCGGTTGAGACTCGTCTTCTGCTCGGCTGCGCGCTTGCGCACCGCCTCGGCGACGTGCGGTGGCAGCTTGCGGAGGGTGATGGCGTCCATGGCAAGTCCTCACTGAGACTGGGCTGATGCACCTGGTGCATCAGAGTGATGCATGCAAGGTATGCTGGACCGAGCGCGCAGTCAAGGTGCGCTCGCCGGGTCGTCGAAATGCACTCACCGCGGAGCGAGCCTCCGGGGCCAATGGGTGACCAGGGTCAGCGGGCGGGTGAGGTCGCTGTCCGAAGGCCGCAGCGCGACGAAGGTCTGGCCGTCGGGCGACGCGTCGAAGCTCTCGATCGCCTGGCGGAAGACCTCGCGCGGCGGCTGAAAGCGCGGCACGTCGCCGGGAGCGACCTCGATCGACATCAGACGGTCGGGCGCCGCGAGGAAGAAGAGCTCCTTGCCGTCGCCTCGCCAGCGCGGCCACTGCCCGCCCTCCGTCGACACCTGCCAGCGGCCGCTGCCACCCGAAAGCGCCTGCACGTAGACCTCCCATCGCCCCGACTGTTCGGAGGCGTAGGCGAGCAGGCGATCGTCAGGGGAGAGCGCCGGATTGTCGTCCTGGAACGGCGTCGCGACCAGCGGCGTCACCTTCTTCGTATCGAGGTCGAGGCGCAGCAGGTCGAATCCCGTGCCCGCGACCATGGCTCCGGCCACGAGGAAGCGCCCATCGTGCGAGGCGGCGAGGGGCCAGAAACCCTCGGCCGTCCGCCCGACCTCCTCCGGCGCCCCCATGCCGTCGCTCGCGCGCCGGAAGATCGTGCCGTCGTTCTCGCGGTCGCTCGCGTAGTAGAGATACCGGTCGTCGGGCGACC
>JAGPDF010000102.1 GCA_018057705.1 Thermoanaerobaculia bacterium
GGGACTGTCCCCAATTACCCTTCCGAGACCTGCCGGGCGCTTCTCGATCAGCCGCTCAGGGGAAGGTCGCGCTCCAGGCGGTGGTGCCGCCCGTCTCGAAGCCGTCGGCGAAGAACGGCCAGGTGCCGAGGGTTCCGTCGAGGTTGAGGTTCTGTGCCTCGAGGTCGCGCAGGGCCTCACCGTCAGTCCAGGCGAAGGCGGCGAAGCCGTCGCTGCTGGTAGCGGCGGCGAGGCGGCTGGTGGAGGTGGCCGAGCTCTTCAAGGTAGTGACCGGCGGCGCCCAGACGAGGCCGCCGGTGGCGTCGACCCGCGCCGCGCGGATCGGCTGATCGTCGAAGGCGACGGTCTCGGCCCAGGCGACGAGCGCATGGCTCCCGGTGCCGCCCTCCGCCGCGCCGGCGAGCGTCGCGGTCAGCGCCGGCAACGCCCTCACCTGGGTGATCTCCGTCGCTCCGAGAGCGAGAAAGGGGATCCCCTCACTTCCCCAGAGCCGCGCCCCGAGGGCGTCGAGGCACTGACCGTAGAGCCCGTGCTGACTCTGCAGCGAGTTCTTCTCTACCCAGAAGACCGTGAGCTCCCCAGCGTCCAGATCGAAAGCAGCGCTCGGATCGACGCGCAGCCGGGAGCCGTCGGTCGAGACTTCGACGCCGTCGTGGGCAAACGCCTCGGTGCCCGCGGCGAGAAGGCGCTGCACCCTCACCTGCAGCGACGGCGTGCTGGTGTACCAGGCAAACACGGCGCCGCCGGCTCCGTCCGGCTCGAACCCCGGAAAGTTGCCGAACTGCAGCGAACCGCCGTCGAGGTCGAAGACCTGCCTGTGCCCGGCCCCCCAGAGCGGCGCGCCGTCGGGATCGAGCTTCTGCGCCCAGAGATGCTTGGCGCCCGCGAAGGTCACGTAGCGCACCCACGAGACGATGACATTGCCCGTGTCGAGACCGCCGTTCGAGCCGGTCGCCTGCAGGTCGGAGAGGACGAAGGTGTCGCCGCTGTGCGCCAGGGCGATCCCACCGGCCGCCCAGAGCGCCGTCCCGCTGGGGTCGAGCCGCTGCAGCACCGTGTCGGGGCTCTGGAACCAGGCGACGACGACCTCGCCGTCGTCGGTGCCGGCGACCCGCGGCGAGGCGAGGAAGGCCTTGGAGTCGGAAACCGCGATCCCCGGCGTCCCCCAGAGCGCGACGCCCGCCGGCGAGATCTTCGAGACGACGATCCTCTCGGTTGGCTGGCTGTCGTCGTTGAAGGCGAGCAGCGCGTTGCCGGCGGCATCCACCGAGAGGCCGTAGTCGGTCGTGGAGGAGAGACTGCGATCGGCGACCAGGATGCCGTTGTGGGGCCAGAGCTCGACGCCACTGGCGGAGAGCCGCTGCAAGCGCACGTCATAGCCGCCGGTCGCATTGTCGAACCAGCTGACGTAGAAACCGCCGTCCGCGAGCGCCACGACCTTGGGTTGCACCTGCTCGCTCGCGCCGTCCGCGACGACCAGATTCAGCGCCGGATCGTCCGACCAGATTGCTCCCGCCGGGACGGAGGCGAGCGCCGCGGCGCCCCACAGGCCGGAAAAGAGGCGAGATGCGGCAGCGGCACGGCTTCGGCGCGAGCGAGCGATCATCGGTACCCCCCAGGCAGCGCCTGCGACCCTAACACCCCGCTCCGATCATCGGTCGGGCCCGCCACTACCTTAAGTCAGGGCTCCGCCCCGACATGCGCCGGTCGCGCGGCCTTTGCAGGCAATGCACGATCCTGGTAACGGAGCGGCGGCGATTCTGCTGCCACTTCTTCCAGGGAGTCTCCTCAA
Source organism: Thermoanaerobaculia bacterium (assembly GCA_018057705.1). Lineage (NCBI taxonomy): Bacteria > Pseudomonadati > Acidobacteriota > Thermoanaerobaculia > Thermoanaerobaculia bacterium. The sequence continues at coordinate 1,793 of JAGPDF010000102.1, forward strand.
TGCAGACCGCTCGACAGCGCCTCCTCTTCGCCGCCCTCGTCAGTTCGTCGCTCCTCGCGGGCTCGTCCGCGCCAGCCCAGGTCGTCCGCTCCGCCGCCGGAGATCTGGCCACGGTCACCGCCGCGCGCGACGCCTTCCGGGCGGACCTCGGCGGCGGCACGGTCGCCGGCGCGAACGGCTCGTTCGGCGGCCTGCGCCGCGAGATCAACTGGGACGGCGCCCCCGACAGCGCCAGCCGGCCGAACCTCTTGCCTTCCGATTTCTTCAACGTCACCTCGGCGCGCGGCGCCATCTTCTTCAATAGCCACGACAACCTGTTCGCGGTGAGCGCCAAGACCGGCAATCCGACGGCAACGCCCGTCGTCTTCGCCGATTTCGATCCGGCCTACGCCACGAAGTTCGCGGCGTTCTCGGCGCAGCGGCTCTTCACCTCGATCTGGGATCCGGTCTACGAGGTGAAGTTCTTCGTCCCCGGCACCAACCGGCCGGCTGTGGTCTCCGGTTTCGGCGCGGTGTTCACCGACGTCGACCTCGCCGGGCGCTCGGCGATCGAGTACTGGGGAGTCGACGGCCAGTCGCTCGGGCGCTACGAGGTTCCGGCGGCGAGCGGCGACCAGACCTTTTCGTTCCTCGGAGTCTCCTTCCCCGGCGCGCCCGCGATCGCCCGCGTCACGGTGACCTCGGGCGACGTCGCCCTCGACGGTGGCGGCGAGCCGGTGGGCCACGACGCCGTGGCTGCGGACGACTTCCTCTACAGCGAGCCCTCCGAGGCGGAAGACGGCGGCTGCGTCGCGACGCCGACGGCGCTCTGCCTCACGGCCGGGCGCTTCCGCGTCGAGGCGACCTTCTTCGCTGCCCAGACCGGTAGCGGCATCGCCCGCGTCGTGCCGCTCAACTCGAACTCCGGCACGATGACCTTCTTCTCGCCCCAGGTGAGCGAGGTGCTCATCAAGACCCTCGACGCCTGCGCGCTCAACAACCGCTTCTGGGTCTATGGCGCCGCCGCGACCGACGTCGGCTACGACATCACGGTCACCGACACCGTGACCGGTGACTTCAAGGTCTACTCGAAGACCCAGGGCCCCCCCGCCGCCGCGCTCACCGACAGCGACGCTTTCGCCACCTGCTGGGCGAACTGACCGTCGCGCTCAGACTTCGAAAAGCCGGGGACACACAAACGCGTTCGTCCGCAATGTGTCCCCGTTCGTCCCCCAGGGGCGCTCTGGTGCTCGGGATCCAAAGTGGGCGACCACGCCTCAAATAGGAGCCCACTTTGGATCCCGAGTGCCGGAGTGCCCCCACCACCGTCGCTAGGGAGCGCCGGCCGCCCCGCGCTCCCAGCGCGTCGTGCCGAGGTCGTAGGTGAGGAGTGCGACGACCTTGCCGGCCGCGTCACGCTCGAAGCTGAACGGCGAGACCAGTCCGATCCCGCGGAACTGTCCACCCTCCACCGGAACGGCCTCGACCGCGGGCCTGCCGTTGTCCGACACGTAAAGCGCGCCGTCACGCGCAGTCACCGCCATGAAGTCGACCCCGAACCGGTAGGTGCCCACGGCATCGGCGAGCGACCGGAGATCGACCGGGGCACGCGTATACACGGGCGGCACGTTCAGCTCGCCGAAGCCGTGCTCCTGGCCGCAGACCGGGCAGGCCGTCGGTTTCGCCCCGGAGGCCGACGAGGCGACGCGATGGGCGACCGGCGGCAGTTCACGGAGCGCGAGGTAGATCGCCCCGATGTCGGCGTCGCTGAGGTTGCGGTAGGCGACCCAGGGCATCGCCCCGTGGAGCGTCCCGCCCCTTCCGCTGCGCAGGGCGCCGCGGAAAATCCCCTCGGTATGCGGACCGATTCCGGTCGGATCGGGAGTCAGGTTGGCGCTCCAGATCTTCTCGCCGAAGCGCTCGACCGCATTGCCCCCACCGCCCAGCCCTGGCTGGATCGGGGCCTCCCAGGCCGAGTGGCAGCCCAGGCAGTCGGCGATCTCGATCAGGTAGCGGCCGCGCTCGACCGGATCGGTGAGATCCCGCGCTGCGACCGGCCCGTCGAGAGGCCGTGCACCCTCGGCGCGCCCCTTCTCCAGCTCGGGCGAGAGGAGTCGCGGCGGCAGGGAGTTCGCGACTGGCGGCAGCGAGCGCAGGTAGACGATGATCGAGGCCAGGTCCTCGTCGGAGAGCGCCCGGAATGCCCACCACCACATCTGGCCGCCGAGGCCGCGCCCGTCGTGCCCAACGCCCTCGCGAATGGCGCGTGCCAGCATGTCGTCGCTCCAGGATCCCGCTCCGGTCGCAACGTCGGGGGTCAGGTTCGGCGCCACCAGCCGGTAGCCCGGCTCCTCCGCCATGACCGCGCCCGCGAACTCCCGCCCGGGAACCGGGGGCGCTCCGGGGAGACGCAGGTCCCGTTCGGAGTGACAGATCACGCAGGCGACCGCGGCGGTCGCGAGGTAGCGGCCACGCTCGACCCGCTCCGGCGTCCGCTCGAAGCGCACGTCCGTGAGCGGCCGTGCCCGGACGGCCTGGAGTGGCGCAGCGGCTTCTTCATTGCGGACGCAGCCGGCGAAGAAGACGGCGAGCCCGAGGAGGCAGGAGAACGGACGGCGACGGCGGATCGTCAAAGTGCGCTCCCTGGTGGGTCTGCGAGATGAATCCTGAATCTATCCACCTGCGCAAGAACGCGAAAGGGCGGCCTTCGCGACAGTCCGCCCCACCCCGTTCTGACCTCGCGCGCCGCTCACCCACCCGGACGGGTGTTGGAGGTCCACGCCGCAAAAGCGCATCTTGTCGAGGAAGGGAGGCGTCATGGACGGAGCTCCCCAGACGACCACCACGGCCCCCAAGCGGCCGTTGCCGTATCTCGAAGCGCAGTTCTGCAAGGGTTGTGGACGCTGTATCGGATCCTGCCCCAAGCACTGCATCACCTACGATGACCATGTCGATCCGCGCACCGGCCTGGTCCCCGTGGTGATCGATCTCCACGACTGCAACGGCTGCGCGCTCTGCATCTCCGCCTGTCCGGAGCCCTACGGGCTGCGGCCGGAGACGGCTGCAGCCGCGGCGGCGGTCGAATCGCCACCGCTGCCGGCCCCGGCTGCCACGCCGGCGCCGGGAGCGCCCACCCCGAGCGCCCAGATCGGCGTCGAGGGTCGGACGCATCTTCAGCCGGCGACGGAGATCGAGGACGAATGCCTGCCGCTCCCGCCGCGCGAGCCGCTCACCGTCAAGGGGAATCACGCCGCTGCCATCGGCGCGCTGCTCGCCGGCTGCCGGCAGTTCTACGGCTATCCGATCACTCCCTCGACGGAAGGCACCGAGCTCATGGCGCGGCTCCTGCCGGAGCTCGGCGGAGCTTTCGTCCAGGCGGTGAGTGAGGTCGCGACCATCGCCCACCTCTATGGCGCCGGCGGCGCCGGCGTGAAGGCGATGACCTTCACCTCGTCGCCGGGGCTCAGCCTGATGCTCGAGGGGATGAGCTACCTGATCGGCGCCGAGCTCCCCGCGGTCGTCGTGAACGTCATGCGCGGCGGCCCCGGCCTCGGCAACATCGCGCCCGAGCAGTCGGACATCAAGCTCGTCTGCCGCGGACTCGGACATGGGCACACGCACGCCATCGTCCTCGCGCCGGCCTCGCCGCAGGAGATGCTCGACCTCACCATGCTCGCCTTCGAGCTGACGTTGAAGTACCGCAACCCGGTCATCCTCCTCGCGGACGGCTATCTCGGCCAGATGACCGGCAAGATCGATCTGCCGCCCTACTACGTCAAGCCTGGCGTCCCCGCCTGGGCGGTGACCGGCGACCGCGGGCATCGGCGCAATCTCATCTCTTCGATCTACCTCGCCGAGGCCGACCTCGAAGCCCACAACCACCACCTGCTCGCGAAGTACGCCGAGATCGAACGCGAAGAGGCGCGCGCCGAGCGCTACCGCACCCAGGATGCCGACGTCCTGCTCGTCGCCTGCAACACCCCGGCGCGGATGGCCAAGGGTGCCGTCGAGGCTCTGCGCTCCCAGGGAGTGCTCGCCGGGCTCTTCCGCCCGGTCACGCTCTGGCCGTTCCCCGTACGCCCACTCCTGCCGGTACTCGAGCACGTCCGCCGGATCGTGGTCGTCGAAGCGAGCGCCGGCCAGCTCGAGGACGAGCTGCGGCTCGCCCTTTCGCACGCCGGAGTCGCGCCGCCGCGCATCGAGTCGGTGCGCCGGCTCGGCGGCGTGCTGCCGTCGACCGAAGAGATCGTGGATGCAGTCCTGGCGAAGGAGTTCCCCGGCCTGGGCGGCCGCGGCATGGAGGTGGCATCATGACGGTCTTCTACGATCTCTTCGAGCGCCATGCCCACGGCGAGGGTCTGAAGGGCCATTCGACGCACTACTGCCCCGGCTGCGGACACGGACTCATCCAGAAGTATCTCGCCGAGGCGATCGACGAGCTCGGCATCCAGGACCGCACGATCGCCGTCTCGCCGGTCGGCTGCGCGGTCTTCATGTACTACTACCTCGACGTCGGCAACACCCAGGCGGCGCACGGACGCGCGCCCGCCGTCGCCGTGGCGCACAAGCTCGCCAATCCGGAGGCGATCGTCATCTCGTACCAGGGGGACGGCGACCTCGCTTCGATCGGCCTCGCCGAGATCCTGTCGGCCGCCGAGCTCTCGCTGCCGATCACCGTCATCTTCGTCAACAACGCGATCTACGGCATGACCGGCGGCCAGATGGCGCCGACGTCGCTCCCCGGCCAGGTCACGGTGACCTCGCCCTACGGTCGCGGCACTTTCGAAGGCAAGCCCTTGCGCATGTCCGAGATGATCGCCGGCCTCGACGGCCCGATCTACGTCGAGCGCGTCGCGCTCTACGACCCGAAGCAACGCACGCGCGCCCGCAAGGCGATCCGCAAGGCGCTCGAGCTGCAGATCGAGAACCGCGGTTTCTCGTTCGTCGAAGTGCTCGCCGAATGCCCGACCCACCTCCAGAAGAGTCCCGAGGAGGCCGAGGCCTGGGTGCGCGATGCCATGACGCCGTACTTCCCGCTCGGCGTCAAGAAGGACCTCACGGTCGAACCCCGGCCGGCGCTGCCGGTGCCCGACTACGACCCGCTTCGCCTGCTGTCGGCGATCGGCGCCTCGACGAAGGCCCCGCCGCGGTTCGCCAAAGGCTTCCCGATGCAATTGGGCACGCGCGACATCGGCGTGAAGTTCGCCGGCGCCGGCGGTGACGGAGCGCAGACGGCGGCGATGCTGCTCACCCACTCGGCGATCCACGAAGGCTTCGACGCGACCCAGATCCCCTCCTACGGACCGGAGTCGCGCGGCGGCACCTCGTACGCCGATGTTCGCCTCGCTGCCGACCACGTGCTCTCGCCGGCGGTCCCCCGGCCGCACGTGCTGGTGGCGTTCAACGCCCCGAGCGTCGCCAAGTTCGCGCCCCAGATCTTGCCGGGCGGCGTGCTGATCTACGACTCGTCGGTGACCCCGGACCTCCCGGAGATGGCCGCAGGCGTCCGGGTCATCGGTGTGCCGTTCACCACCATCGCCGCCGAGATCGGCAAATCCAACGTCAAGAGTGTCGTCGCCCTGGGCGCCTTCCAGGGAGCTCTCGGCCTGCTGCCGGCGGAGTCTCTCCTCTACACGATCCGCGAGACACTCAAGAAACGCGCCGAGCTCGTGCCGCTCAACGAAGAGGCTTTCCGCCGCGGCATCGGCGCCGGGGCGATCCTCAGCGAACCGGTCGGAGTCGCCGCGCCGCCCTAGGAGGGGCGGCGCGCGGCTCAGCGCCGCGCGACCTCGGAGAACCAGTCGAGCACCAGGTCGATGCGCAAGATCGTCGGCTGCTGATCGACCGGCTGGATGCGCAAGAAGCGCTTCCCGTCCGGCACGATGCCAAAGCTGGTGTTGCTGGTGATGGTGCGCAGGAAGAGACCCTCGTGCTCGACGCGTGGCAGCGTCGCCGAGAACGTCGCCCCGGGCGACACGGTGACGGACATCAACCGGTTGCCGCTCTGAAAGAAGAGCTCCCGCCCGTCGCGCGACCAGAGGGGTTCGGTGCCCCCGTCGGCCGAGACCAGGCGTCTTTCGCCGGCGCCCGAGAACGGCGCGACGAAGATCTCCCGGCGCGAGGAGACGCGAGCCTCGTAGGCTACCCAGCGCCCGTCGGGCGAGAGCTGCCCGTTCGCGCCGTCCTGGGGATGCGGAAACAGCCGCTTCGGTGTCCGATCGCCGTCGAGCGCGAGCCACCAGATGCCGGAGCCGTCGGGCTCCCCCGGACCGTGTTCGTTGAAGAGCAGGATCCGTCCGTCGGAGGAGGCCGAGGTCGGCGTCTGGATGACGCCGGACTTCGTCGTCAAGCGCTCTTCGGCCGCCGAGCCGTCCGCCGGCATCCAGTAGAGGTTGCGTGTCCCCTTCCGGGTGCCCCGGAAGATCAATCGCGAGCCGTCGGCGGACCAGAGCGCAGCCTGGCTGCTCGCGCTCGCCGGGCCGACCGGCGTCAGCGTGCCGCGCGAGAACTCGTAGACCCAAAGCCGGGTAAAGGCCTCCCGGATCTGCACGACGGCCCGTGCGCCATCCGGGGAGACGGCGACGTTCTCGTACGCCCGTTGCGGCAGGGGTAGGGCAGCCGCCACGCCACTGCGATCGATCCAGACCAGGCGCTGGTCGTTCTGCGTCCCACCGCCGAACAGGTAGGCGAGCGTCCCGTCGTCGGAGACCGAGAAGTTCCCGCAGCCTTCGTTGCCCACGCCGTCGCGCGGCTGCTCTCGCGCGGCGACCGGCACCGCCCGGCCGAGGTCCGCTCGCGACGGCCGCCAGTCGACACTCAGCAGCTGACCGCGACGAGTGTAGAAGAGCTTCCCGAGGCGCGGGACGTACTGCGGAGCGTTGCCGCCCTTGACGAGGAGCCGATGCGCTCCCGCCGCCTCCGACTGCAGCGCGATACTGTGCTCGTCGTCCCCCGGCCCCGTCCACACGGAAAACAGCAGGGCGTCGCTGCCGGCGACTCGGTGCGGCCAGCGGTGGCTGATTTCGCCTGCGGTCGCTTCGAGGCGCGTGTACTGGGCAGCAGCGCCACCGCGCTCCGGCACCCTCCAGATGCCGCCGACATTGGTCGGCGCGAAGTAAAGAAAGCCGTCGTCCCCCCAGTCGCCACCCCGGTGCGACGTCACATCCGCGAGCGTCTCCACGGCGGCCCCGTTCACGGTCACCTTGCGCAGCTTGCCGTCGGCGAAGAAACCGATCCACTGCCCGTCGGGCGAAAAGAACGGTCCGTCGCCCCCTTCGGTGCCTTCGAGCGGCTTCGCCTCGGGCTCGTCGAGTGCACGCACGAAAATGCGGTTCCTGCCGTCCTTCAGGCCGACAAAGGCGATCCGGCTACCGTCGTGCGAGATCGCAATCGGGGTGAGCTGGCTCGAGCCCAGTTCGTAACCGGGAGGCAGCGCGATGCTGACGTGCGCGGTCTTCGCGCCGCCCGCCGGCGAGGCAGGAGCGAGCCAACGAGTCAGGCCGAACGTGGCCAGCGCCACGGCGGCGCTCGCAGCGAGCAGCCACGGCCATCTGGCCGGCGCTCTCGACGGCTCTGCGACAGGCGCGGGTCCGGTTTCGTCGGCACGCCCCGCCATCGCCTCCTCGAGCGCCAGTCGCGCGTCGCCGATATCGCGCAGCCGGCTCTTCGCGTTCCGCTCGAGGCAACGGCGCAGGAGCTGCCGCACCGGCGGCGGGACCGATACGGGCAGCGCGCTCCAATCGACATCGGTCTTGAGCACTCCGGCGAGGGTGTCGGAAACCGTCTCGCCGGCGAACAAGGAGCGGCCGGTGAGCATCTCGAAGAGCACCACTCCGAAAGCCCAGATATCCGCCCGCCGGTCGACCGCGAGGCCCCTCGCCTGCTCCGGCGACATGTAGGCCGCGGTACCGAGAATCACGCCGAGCTCCGTGCCGCGAATGGCGGTGAGAGTGGGCGAGTGCATCAGGGTCGGCGAGCGCGCGAAGTCGGCCGAGGTCGAAAGCGGCGGCGCTCCCGCCGGTTCCATCGCCTTGGCGAGCCCGAAGTCCAGGACCTTGACCTTCCCTTCCCGCGGCGCCTTGATGTTCTGCGGCTTGAGGTCGCGATGGACGATGCCCTTCTCGTGCGCCTCCTCCAGGGCTTCGGCGATCTGGCGCGCGATCGCGAGGCTCTCCTCGAGGGGCAGCGCTCCCTGCGCGAGGCGCTCGGCGAGGGTCGGCCCCTCGACCAGCTCCATGACGAGGGCGTGCGCCTCACCGCTCGCCTCCATGCCGTAGATCTGCGCGATGTTCGGATGGTTGAGCTGCGCGAGGAGCTGGGCTTCACGCTCGAAGCGGGCGAGGCGTTCCGTATCGGCGACGAAGGCCGGCGGCAGGATCTTCACCGCCACGTCGCGCCGGAGCTTCGTGTCCGTCGCTCTCCAGACCTCTCCCATGCCGCCTTCGCCCAGCTTGGCGGTGATCTCGTAAGTGCCGAGGCGCCTGCCGATCATCTGCACCTCACCCGCAGCCGCAGCGAACGGCGGCGAAATCGTCGATTCGTTCCAGAGGCGGCAAGTCTAGCGCGCCCTGTCCCGCCCGCGGCGTCCGATAGCGATCGAAAAAACAGGGACAGGCACCAGTTTCTCAACTGGTGCCTGTCCCTGTTTTTCGGCCCTGATCTCTCCAAACTCGCGAGAGACCCTGCAATTCGCTTCAGCGACGACGCCACGCCTTCGGGTCGGGCTTGCGCGGCGGCCAGTCGTCGGGCGCGCCTTCAGCGGCGGGACCGGCGTCGATCTCCGCTTCGACTTCGGGTGCCTCCTCCGGCAGCTCGCCGAACGGGTTCGCGAGCTCCCCCTCCTCCACCCCCCAGCGCGCCAGGCGTTCGGCGTCGCGGGCGCGGCGGCGGCGGATGGCCGCCAGAGCCAGCAAAGAGATGCCGCCCCAGAGCAGCACCGAGCTCGAGATCACCGGCACCCAGCGGTCGATGAAGGTGCGGTGCTCCCAGTAGCCGGTCTCGAACTCCGTCAGCCGTTCGCCGGTGACCGCGAAGAAGGCATCGCGGAAGCGCTCGCCGCGCGCGACGCCGGCGAGGATGCGCGCGGCACAGTCGCGGCCGTGGCGCTGCAGGAGCTCCCGCACGAGGTCGCCGGCCAGCGCATAGGCGGAGTGGACCTGGGCTTCGCCGCCCGAGAAGGCAGCGTCGAGCCGCGCGATCGGCAGGCTCGCGTCGTCGATCACCGCCAACGCCACCCGTGCACGGTCACCGAGTCCCGGCTCGCGCCCGACGGTCATCGCCAGCCCTTCGTTGAACCACCTTGGCACATCGCGACCTCCTGCCGCGCGGTCGACGAAGAGGTGCGTCAGCTCGTGGCGCAGAACCGCGCCGAGTCCGAAATCGGGATAGCGGTCGGCCCGCGCCGGAAAGAGCACGATCTGCCCCGGGCCGCGCCCGTTCAGCGCATACCCCGCGATCCACGGCGCCGCCGCCCGCGCCGCGGCGCTCCCTTCCGGCACCAGCACGACAGTGATCGGCTGAAGCTCGGCCAGGAGCGCGCTCGTGTCGCCGCCGACGAGCGCCGCGGCGGCGGCGATCGATTCGGGCGCCAGCCGCTCGATCTCCCGCGCGGTCGCGGCGAGCGCCGGCGGCGCCTCGACCATCACCGGTGGCGGCCGCACCGGCTCCGTCGCCGCCCCGCCGCGAGCCGAGAGACCGAGGCTCAGCGAGAAGAAAAGCAAGAAGCCCAGTAAAGGAAGGAAGCGGCTCACGCGACGCCCTAGGAAACGCGGGGCCGCTCCTGGAGCGTCAGATCGGGTGTGGGCGGACATCGACGAAAGGAGCAACGAACGCACCGGACCATCTATTTCCTTTACCGGTCCTTTTCTATCTCTTGTACCTTCGCCGACGACGCGGCCGCGGCTCGCGTCTGGACGATTTTTCCGAGGAGGAGTAGGCTCCGCCGAGCTCTCGAAGCAGGCAGCGCAGCACTGACTGGCAGGAGGAATCGGATGCGAGTCTCCTCACTCGTCCACGTCGCCACCATGGCAGTCCTCGTCGGTCAGGCGGTGCCCCCGGGTTTCGGCCAGGCGAC
>JAGPDF010000103.1:0-9241 GCA_018057705.1 Thermoanaerobaculia bacterium
TCGTACCGTTCGATCTGCTGATGGTCGCGGTGCTGGGAATCGCCACCGTCGTCTGGCTGCTCGAAGACGAGCACTTCCGGCTCGTCGAGGCGTCGCTGCAGATCGAGAAGCTCGCCTACTACGACAGCCTCACCGGGCTGCCGAACCGCAAGCTCTTCCTCGACCGGCTGAAGCAGTGGATCGCGCGGCGCGGGCGGACCGACTATCACGCTGCGCTCTTCTTTCTCGACCTCGACAACTTCAAGCGGATCAACGACACCTACGGCCACGAGACCGGCGACCTCCTGCTGGGCGCGGTTGCCGAGCGGCTGCGCTACAGCGTGCGCGAAGGCGACACGATCGGGCGCCAGGGGGGCGACGAGTTCACCCTGCTCCTGCCGGGCATCCGCTCCGCCGACGACGCGATCGCGATCGCGTCCAAGCTCCTCGACCGCCTGGCGCAGCCCCTCGAGGTGGGGGAGCTCTCTCTCTTCGCGGCGGCCTCGATCGGGATCACCCTCTTCCCCGACCATGGGGACGATCCGACGACGCTGCTGCGGAAGGCCGACACCGCCATGTACCGCGCCAAGGAGGCGGGCCGCGGCGGCGTCGTCATCTACGACAGCGAGATGTCGGACGTGAGCCGCGAGCGCTTCGTTCTCGAGAGCGCGCTGCGCGCCGGACTCGAAGAGGAGCATCTCGTGTTGTACTACCAGCCGATCGTCCGGGCGGGCTCGGGAGAGATCGTCGGCGTCGAGGCTCTCGTGCGCTGGCTGCACCCGGACCGCGGCCTCATTCTGCCGGGCAAGTTCCTGCCGCTGATCGAGAGCACCGCGGTTTCCGAGGCGTTGAGCGACTGGGTTCTGCGCAAGGCCTGCGCGCAGGTCCAGGCCTGGCGAGAGCGCTATCAGCAGGATCTTCAGGTGTCGGTCAATCTGACCGCGCGCGCCTTCGAGAATCCCGAGTTGTCGTCCAAGATCGACGTCATCCTGCGCGAAACCGGCCTGCCCGCCGCGGCGCTCGAGCTCGAGATCACCGAGACCATGGCGCTGCTGCACGCCGGGGGACCGGTCTCGACGCTCGCGGACCTGCGCAAGCGGGGTGCGCGCGTGGCGGTGGACGACTTCGGGATCGGCTATTCCTCGCTCTCCTACCTCCGCGAGCTGCCGATCGACACCGTCAAGCTCGACTCCTCGTTCATCCGGGAGCTGGGCCGCCGCCGCGAGGACTCGAAGATCGTGGGCGCCGTGATCCAGCTCGCCCACGGGCTCGGCATGGAGGTCGTCGCCGAAGGCGTCGAGGAGGAGGAGCAGATGGTCATCCTCGAGATGCTCTACTGCGACAAGATGCAGGGCTTCCTGTTCAGCCGCCCTCTCGAGACGGAGGCCTTCGAGGGCCTCATGGACGCATCAACACCTTTTCGAACCGGTCCAGCGCCCAGTCGAGCTCCTGTCGCGAGATGACCAGTGGCGGCGATACCCGGATGACGTGGGTGTGCGTCTCCTTGCACAGGATGCCCTCGGTGGCGAGCTGCTCGCAGAATCGGCGCGCGCCCCCGGCTTCCGGCTTGAGCTCGATTCCGATCCAGAGGCCGCGTCCGCGGACCTCCTGGACGTGCGGCGAGCGGATCGCGCGCAGGCGCTCGAGAGCGTAGGCGCCGAGCTTCGCCGAGTTCTCGATCATCCGTTCCTCGACCAGCACCTTGAGTGCCTCCCGCGCGACCGCTGCCCCTAGCGGATTGCCGCCGAAGGTCGAACCGTGATCGCCCGGCTTGAAGACGTTCATCAGAGCGCTGTCGGCGAGGATGCCCGACACCGGGTAGAAGCCTCCCGAGAGGGCCTTGCCCAGCGTCACGATGTCGGGGCGGATGCCGTCGTGCTGGTAGGCGAAGAGCGCCCCGGTGCGGCCGAGACCGGACTGGATCTCGTCGGTGATGAGCAGGGCATTGTGCCGTTCGGTGAGCTCGCGGAGCTCCGCGAGATACCGCGCAGGCGGCACGACGATACCGGCCTCGCCCTGGATCGGTTCGACGAGGACGGCGACCGTGCGCTCGTTCATCGCCGTCCGGACGGCGTCGGCATCCCCGAAGGGCAGCAGGCGATAGCCGCCGGCGAACGGACCGAACCCCTCACGGTACTGGGCGCTCGAGGAGAAGCCGACGATCGTGGTCGTGCGGCCGTGGAAGTTGTTGTCGAAGACCAGGATCTCGCCCTGGGCCGCCGGCACGCCCTTGACGGTCTGCCCCCACTTCCTGGCCAATTTGACGGCGGTCTCGACCGCCTCGGCGCCGCTGTTCATCGGCAGGAAGCGCTCGAAGCCGGTGAGCGCGCTGATCTCCTGGCAGAGCTGGCCGAGCTGGTCGTTGCGGAAGGCGCGCGAGCAGAGGGTCAGCCGCTGCGCCTGCTCGGTCAGGCGCTGCACCAGACGGGGGTGGCAGTGCCCCTGATTCACCGCCGAGTAGGCGGCGAGAAAATCGAGGTAGCGATTGCCCTCGACGTCCCAGACCCAGACGCCCTCGCCGCGTGTGATGACGATCTCGAGCGGGTGATAGTTGTGGGCGCCGTGACGATCCTCGAGCGCGATCAGATCCTGGGAGGAGAGGGCGGGGGGTGCTGCGAGCAGATCGGACATCGGGAGCTCCGGGAGGGTGCGATGAGAGGGAATCCTACCGGCTTTGGCTAGGATCCCCAATCATGGGCGAGCGTCGGCGGTTGCGGCCGGGTGAGGTGGAGCTCGCGCGTGCCTTGTCGAAGCTCGGGCTGGCCTCGCGGACCGAGGCGCGGCGCTGGATCGAGGCCGGAAGGGTGTCGATCGACGGCACTGTCTGCCTCGACCCGGACCGGGCCGTGGTTCCGGAGAGTGCCCGCCTGGCGATCGACGGCCAGCTCGCGGGCCGCGCCGCCTTCCGCTGCCTGATGCTCCACAAGCCGCGGGGAGTCGTCACGACGCGCAGCGATCCGCAGGGCCGCCCGACCGTCTTCGACCTCGTCGCCAATGCCGCCCATGCCGCCCATGCCGCCGATGCCTCCGATGTCTCCGCCACTGCGGCCCATCTGATTGCCATCGGCCGGCTCGATCTCGCGACCTCCGGCCTTCTCCTTCTGACCAACGACACCCGCCTCGCCGACGTCCTGACCGACCCGGCGAACGCCATCCCGCGCGTCTACCTCGTCAGCGTCCGTGGTCGCTGGGACGAAGAGAAAAGCCTGCTGGTAAAGGAAGGGGTCGCCGATGCGGCGGAGACTCTGAGCGCCGCGGAGGTGGTCGTCCGCAAGGTGTCGGGTCGGGAGTCGCACCTGGTCGTGACCCTCGTGGAGGGCAAGAACCGGGAGGTCCGCCGCCTGATGAAGGCCGCGGGTCACGAAGTGACCAGTCTCAAACGAGTCGCCTTCGGCCTCCTCGACCTCGGCACCCTCGCGCCTGGGGAGTGGCGCGAGGTGCCCTTTACCGAGCTTTCTGCCGCCTTCGGCACCCTCGTCGCGGACATCGAGGCCCGGCATCTCTCTTCTCCTTGCTAGTCTGTTCGCCGGAGGGGCGATGAGTGAGGAGCGGCTGGACCGGTTGCGGCGGCGGATTCGGAACCTCGATGCTGCGATGCTGGGGCTGATGGCGGAGCGGATGGAGTTGGCGCGCGAGGTGGGGCAGGAGAAGCGCGGTGCCGGCATTCCTTTGCGCGATTTCGAGGTCGAGAAGCGGGTGCTGGCGCGGGCTGCCGCGAGCGCCGAGGCGCTGGGGCTCGCGCCGGAGCTGGCGCGCGGCGTCATGCGGCAGCTCGTCGAAGAGGCCTGCCGGGTGCAGGAGATCGATCACTTCTCGACCTACTCCGGCGAGTCCGAGTCGATCCTCGTGGTCGGCGGCGCCGGCAAGATGGGGCAGTGGCTGGTGCGCTTCTTCGAGACCCAGGGGCATCGCGTATTGATCCACGACCCGGCGTTGGCGGCACTGGCGACATCGGAGGCAAGTGAGGCGGCAGGCGGCGAAACGGTAGCGGCGCTCGCCGATGGTCTCGCGGCCGCCTCGATGGTTTTTGTCGCGGTGCCGCTCGACCGGGTCGCCGGGGTGGTCGCGGAGATCGCCGGGCTCGGCTACAGGGGTGTTCTCTGCGACGTGGCGAGCGTCAAGGAGCACTTGCGGCCGGCGCTGGACGCGGCGCGTGACCGTGGCGTCGCGGTGACCAGCATCCATCCGATGTTCGGGGCCGGCGCCCGGACGCTCTCGGACAAGGTCATCTGCCTGTGCGACTGTGGCGTGCCGGCGGCGACAGAGCGTGTCGCCGGCCTCTTTCGCGAGACCGCGGTGACTCTCGTGCCGCTGTCGCTCGAGCGCCACGACGAGATCGCCTCTTACGTCCTCGGGCTGTCGCACTTCCTGAACCTTCTCTTTGCGCGGGTGCTCGCGACGAGCGGGCTCTCCTTCGCGGAGCTCACTGCCGTCGGGTCGACGACCTTCCATTCCCAGTTCGCCACCACCGAGAGCGTCGTGCGCGAGAACCCGTTGCTCTACTACGAGATCCAGAAGTCGAATCGCTTCTCGGAGCGGGTCTACCGCGAGATCGAGCGCGCTTCCGCCGACTGGATCGGCTGGGTCGAGCGGAGCGAGCCGGGCTCCTTCGCCGAGGCGATGACGGGGCTCTCGGCCTGGCTCGGCGGCGCGGACCGGAGCGGCTGACTCGAATCAGCGGCGGGCATTTTGCGGGCGCGAGGCACCAGGCAAGGTGATCCTGCGCTAGGCTCCCCGGATCTTGCTCCCCAGACTGCTGCGACCTGCCGCGAACTGCAATTTCGAAGTCAAGCGACGGAACTACCTGCGGCTGGCGGGCTCGTTCCTGATGGTGCCGGTGCTGCTGGCGATCGTGCTCTTCTCCACGGACCCGGCAGGCTCGGCGGCCGTTGGCTGGAGCCTGGGCGCCGGCATCCTCGTGGCAGGCGTCGGACTGCGCTTCTGGGCGCTGGGGAACATCGACGGCAACAAGAAGCGGCTGCTGGTGACCTGGGGCGACTACAGCAGGATGCGGCATCCACTCTACCTGGGCTCCTTCCTGATTCTTCTCGCCTTCTGCATCCTGTCCGGAAGCTGGCTGGCGACGGGAGTGGCCGGTCTCGCCTTCCTGGTTCTCTACCTGCCCGTCATTCGCATCGAGGAGCGGCTGCTGGCGGCGCAGTACGGCGATCGCTGGGGGCGCTACTGCCAGCGATCCTGGGCGTTCCTGCCCCGCTGCTGGGGGCGACCGGCGCCCGCGGAAGCTGGCGAGGGCGAGATCACGCCGTTCCGGTTCCGGCGGCCGGCGCGGGTGGTCGGTTTGCTGGCGGCGATTCTGGTGGGCGTTCTCGGCGCCTCCGCCGCGCTGCGGGCCATGCGCAGCGCCCTCGGCCTGCCACAGCTGTTCTTCTAGTTCATCTTCCAGTTCAGAGCGGTCCGGCGCGGCGCTGGCGGTCGGGTCGCCGCGCGCCACCGCAGCCTGCGCGGGACGCGAGGGGACACCGGCCGGGATTTCCGGGAAGCGACAGCGCTAGCGCGTCGCCGTGTTGACGAAGCTCGGCTGGAAGGCGGCGTCGCGCACGGCGATCTGGCCCTCGCGCGCCAGGTTGATCGACTCGCCGAGGATCCGCGCCGCTTCGGCGGGAGCGTGGAAGCCGGTCGAGTTTTCGGCCTCGACGAAGTCGAGCCGGAACTGCGCCTGCCGCTGGAGCTTGCGGGGCAGCGCGAGCTGCTCGTCGGTGCGGCCGGCGGCCACCGCCGCCTCGAGGTCCCCGATCAGCGCGACGAGGGCGTCCATGGCCTGATTCCGCAGCAACTGCGTGCGCTCCTGGATCGTCTCGACCCGCGCCCGCAGCTCCTCCTCCGGCCAGCGATGGCAGGTCTGACAGGCCTTGTTGATGTTCAGCAGGGGGCTTCGCACGTGATGGTCGGAGACCTTCTGGGCACCGACGCGCTCGTAGGGCATATGACAGTCGGCGCAGGCGACACCGGAGCGCGCATGGACGCCCTGGCTCCACATTTCGAACTCGGGGTGCTGCGCCTTGAGCGCCGGCGCGCCGGAGGTCTTGTGCGTCCAGTCCTTGTAGTCGAGGTCGTCGTAGTAGGCCTGGATCTGCTCGACCTTGATGCCGTTCGCCCAGGGGTAGACCAGGCGCTTCTCGGGTCCCTTGAAGTAGTACTCGACATGGCACTGGCCGCAGACGTAGCTGCGCATCTCCTGGCGCGTCGCCATCTTGTTCGGATCGTAGTCCGGCACGCCCTGGGAGGCCTTGAGGGCGCGGATGCCCTCGAGGAATCCGGGCCGGGTAATGCGCAGCTGCATCGTCGCCGGATCGTGGCAGTCGATGCAGGCGACGGAATGCGAGATGAGCTTGCGGGCCTCCGTATAGGGCATCTGGTTCATGGCCTCGAAGCCCTTGATCAGGTCGCCGCCGCCGAGTTTCTTGTACGGCAGGTAGACCGAACCGTGGCAGTGCATGCAGGTCCCCGGCTGCTTCGCGACCACCTGACGCTCGGTGAAGGTCTGATCGTCGAGCATGTAGGCGTGGCCGCGCTCCTCGCGGAAGTCGACCGCGAAGGCGTAGCCGTTCCACATCGTCTTCAGGCGGGGATCCTCCTCGATCCGCGACTGGGCGACGATCGAACGCGGGTCGGCGGCGGTCGGCGTTCGCGGCACGGCCTCGCTGCCGCCGAAGCGGGTGCGGACCTGATCGACCGTCTTCAGATAGCTGTCGTACTGCACGGGGAAGTTCTTGCCCCAGACCGCCGGATCCTCGGTTTCGTCGGTGATCTCGACGACGCGGAAGAACGGATCCCGGGCCTCCTGCTTGTGCTCGAAGATGTTCACCAGGAGGCCCGTGAGGACGGCGCCGGCGACGGCGGCGACGACGGTCACGAGAAGGATTCTGCCGCGACGGACGGGGGCCGCGGTCTCGGTCTTCTGCCGGTCGTTCATGGGGATCTCCTCGGTCTCAAGGTCTCTGGGCGAAGGGTTCGATGCGTCGCCGCGCGCCGGCTAGTGAAGGTGCCCGACGTTGCGGTGGCAGGCGATGCAGTCGAGGCGCTCGCCGCCGGTATGGGCGGACGTGGCGTCGATGGCATCGACGATCGCCGCGTGACATTTGCTGCACGAGCTCTGGGTCACCCGGTGGTTGCGCGGCGTGATCTGGATCGGGTCGGGAAAGCGTCCGGTGGTGAAGGCGAGCGAGTGGTTGAAGCCGTTCAAGGCCTTGGTGAAGTACTTGGGCAGGAATCCCGGCGGCGTGTGGCAGTCGTTGCAGACCGCGACCGAGCGGTGGCTCGAACGGCTCCATCCGGCGTACTGCTCCTCCATGACGTGGCAGTTGGCGCAGGCGCGCGGGTCGTCGGTCATGTACGAGGCGCCACGCGCGTAGGCGAACGTGTAGAGGCCCACGCCTGCCGCGAGTCCGCAGAGGAGAGCGGCGCCGACGGCGCCTCGGTTCATCCGGCTCATCGAGGACACTCTAGCCGACTCCGAGGAGTCCATGACATGACCGCCGTCATGGCGCGTGACCCTTCGGGGACACACAAAGGGGGTGCCTTGTGGGCCGCGATGGCCGGCGCGTGCTGCCCCCCTTTGTATGTCCCCGAATGGGTGCGCCGGCACTGTCTGCACTCCGACAAGGCGAAAGTACGCCGCAATCGATCGATTCTGTCGCTCAGGCTACTAGGGCGGCGCCGGCTCGGTCGCCCGGGCAGATTCGGCTTCCCGCGCCCGGGCGAGCAGGCGAGCGAACTCTGGCCGTTCTCTGAGCGACGCCAGGTCGGCGTCGGTCGCCATCTGTAACGGTTGCGCCAACCCGTGGTCGAGCGCCTGGCCGAGACTGGCGAGCGCTGCTTCCGGCAACCCTGCGCGCGCCTGGGCGCAGGCAAGGTTGTAGAGAAGGAAGGCGTCGTCGGGGAAGATCTCCGCCACGAGCGCGAGGCCAGGTACGGCTCGACGGTAATCGCCTGCGGCAAAAAGCTCCTGGGAAAGGTAGAAACCGAGCTGGACCTGGATTGCCGCCAGAGCTCGCCCAGCGGCCGCGCCGGCAATGCCGCCGCTTTCGCGTCGATGCAGGGTGTCATCGACGGCGAGGAGATGCCGAAGCTCCCCGACGGCGATCGGCCGCTCCGCCGCCCGCAGAAGCGCGGCGGCTTCGCCGATGCGGCGGAGCGCCAGACTCTCGAATTTCTCGGCGGCTTTTTCTTCCTTCACTGCGCTTTTCGCTTTTCCCGACGCGAGCAGGGTCTCGGCGCGCAGTCTCGCGTGGGCGAGCGTCTCAGGGGTGCCAATTCCATGGAACGTCTCGGCGATCTGTGTGAACCGCCTGCCGGCGGCGAGCGCTTCGCCGGTGCCTGCCAGGAGCTCGGCCGCGGCCATCTCCTCGGCGAGCAGGGCTTCGAGCCGCGGGGCATCGCGCGGTGTCCGGCCGTCGCGCATCGCCAGAACCTCCAGCCAGCCGACCGCCTGTCTCGCCATCGCCGGCGGGCACCAGGCGTGCGGTCCGGGAAAGAACTCGAGACGATGGGGGACGCCGGCCTTGGCGGCGAGCCGATCGAGCTCGCGGGTCGGCTGATAGTTGAAGTCCCCCTCGCCGGCAGCAGCGAAGAGGGCGAACTTCGGCGCCAGCGCCAGGCGCTCGGGGGCCGGCCGGCCACCGATCGAGATCACACCGGCGAGGTAACCCCCCTTGAGACCGACCGTCCAGGCGAGTACCGCACCGCCGGAAAAGCCCCCGGCGTAGATGCGCTTGTCGTCGATCGGCAGGCGTTTCATGACGTCCGGGATCATGGCGTTGATGGCGCGCGCGTTGGGCTCGCCCGGCCCGTCGCTCATCGTGTTGTTGGAGCTCGCGAGGATCCAGCCGAACTCGTCGGCCGCCCCCTGGAAGAGCTCGGCCGCGAGCCGGCCGCGCGAACGTGGATCGAACAGGATCAGCACCGGCCACTTGCGGTTCGGCTCGAAGCTCCGCGGAAGGTAGAGCTCCCAGGTCTGGGTCGGATCGGAGAGCGTCGGGATCGCCGAAGTCAGCGTTCCGGCCGGCAGCGTTCCCAGGTAGTTCGGCGGCGCCGCGCTCGCGGTTCCTCCTGCGGCGAGCAGGGCGATCGCCAGTCCGAGCGCCGGCGCCCCGTGCGGGACCCTCCTGAGGAGATCGCTTGCCGTCTTCGCCATGGAGGAGTTACGTGGCGCCGGCCGGTCGGGTTCTCCCGATCCGCCAGGCGAGGACCTCTGGACCGGCGAAACCGAACACGATCTCTGCCACGACGGTGCGCTCGAGGC
>JAGPDF010000103.1:9341-11582 GCA_018057705.1 Thermoanaerobaculia bacterium
CGCTTGCCGTCTTCGCCATGGAGGAGTTACGTGGCGCCGGCCGGTCGGGTTCTCCCGATCCGCCAGGCGAGGACCTCTGGACCGGCGAAACCGAACACGATCTCTGCCACGACGGTGCGCTCGAGGCCGGCGTAGGTCGCTTTTGCCGCGACCTCCCTGCTGCCATCGGGTCGGATGCGGATGAGGCTCTCGAGCGTTCCACCGCCGAACTCGTGCGGGGCGTAGCCGCCGGCGTCGGGATTCATCGACAGTGCTGCCAGCGCCTCTTCGAGCGCCGAGTCGACGAGCGCCGCGAGCCGCAGGCGCCGGGCATCCTCTTTCTGCTCCCGCAGGTCGACGGAAAGCGCTACCGAAAGCAGCAGTCCGGCGGTGGTCGCCATGACCAGCAGGAAGAGCACCATGAGGAGCGCTGTGCCCCGTTCGCCGGCGCGCCTGTCCGTCACGGGCTCGAGGTCCAGGTGATGCGGCTGCCGGCGGCGATCTCGGCCGCTTCGAGGGTCTCGCCGACGCTCTTCCAGGCGGCGGTGGCGACGCGCAGGGCGCTCGCTCCGGCGGGTTTCCGGCGCACCAGCCGGACCTGCACCAGGCCGGGCGCCGGGGTCCACCACTCGAAGCTCACCATGCCATCGAGCATCGGGCGGGTGCCGAGCAGGAGGCCGTCTGGATCGTAGGTCCGGCGGACGAGCCGCACGCCTTCCATCTCCCAGGTCTCGGTGCGGTCCGGCCGGCGGCAGTCGAGGCCCAGGTTCACGGGCTCGTCCTCGGAGCCGATGCCCGCCGCGAGCGGCACCGACGCGTGCAGGTCCTCGCGCAGCAGGCGAAGGGCGAGCTCGGTCCCGGGCTCGCGCAGCTCGCGGCCGCTGTTCGAGAAGATGCGCAGCGATTCGACGAGCAGGCCGTTGGTCACCAGCAGGACGACCAGGAAGACGAGCATCGAGACCAGAAGCTCGATGAGGGAGAAGCCGGAGTCGCCCCGGGTCCGGTTCATGGCAGCTCCGGCACGTGGACGAGCGCGTGCAGCGAGCGCCGGAAGGCCTGGTTCTGCACCCGGTAGGTGGCGACGAGGTCGAGCTCGCGGGTCGCCGGTACCGTGCCGGGAGTGACGACAACGCTCAGCGCGATGCCGCTGCCGGTCGGATCGGGGAGAACTGCGCTCTCGAGCGGCCAGAGCCCCGAGCGCAGCAGCTCGTAGGTGTTCTCCAACGCTTCATCGGCGACGCGCTCCGCGACCAGGCGTTGGCCGATTCGCTTCTGCTGCCAGTAGAGCCCGGCGGCCGAGAGCATGAGAATGCCGGCGATCGCGAGAGCGACCAGCACCTCGATCAACGTGAATCCGCGTTCGTCTTCGCTCACCGCTCCACCGGCGCCAGTCTATGCGTCCCCGGCACACAGTCAGCCGGCGGTAATTGGGGACAGTCCCCAATTGTTTCGCATTTCTGGTAAGTATTTGATTCCAAAGGGTGATGGCCGTGGTCTGGTGAAATTGGGGACTGTCCCCAATTGTTCAGTGGAAGTCGTGGCTCGGGGTGCGGGCGAGGTCGGTGAGCGGCCAGAACTTCTCGGCCTGGAGCGAGACGCTGCCGTCGCGCTGCTGGACGGTCCCCTCGATCACCAGGCCCGGGTTGCCGACGATCGTCGCCCGGTGGGCGACGAGCAGAGCCCGTTTCACGATCGCCTGTACCATGCCGGTCTCGTCCTCGAGCGTGACGAAGAGGGTGCCGTTCGCCGTGCCGGGGCGTTGACGGACGATCACCGCGCCGGCGATTCGCGTCCGCTGTCCTGCCGGAAGATGGGGCACCTCGGCCGCCGTCACCACCCCCTGGCGGGCGAGCGCCGGGCGCGCATAGGCGAGCGGATGCGCACCGACGGTGAGACCGGTGCCGGTGAAGTCGGCCACGGTCTCCTCGTAGGCGGACATCTCCGGCAGGGGGCTCCCCGGGTTCTCCTCTCCGGCTTCGTTTGCGCGATCCTCGAACAGCGCCCCTTTCGGCCGGACGGCGAGCGCCGCCTGCCAGAGCGCCTCGCGGCGAGTGAGCCCCAAGGAGGCGAGCGCGCCGACTTCGGAGAGCTTCGCCATCTCCTCGCTGCGCAACCCCGTGCGCTGTTTGAGGTTTTCGACATCGGTGAACGGACCCAGCCGCCGCGCTTCCGCGATGCGTTCGCCGGCCTGCTGTCTGAGCCCTGTCACGTAGCGCAGGCCGATGCGGCAGGCGCCCGCAGCACGCACCGACGACGGCGCGG
>JAGPDF010000104.1 GCA_018057705.1 Thermoanaerobaculia bacterium
GCCGGTTCGCGATAGAGCTCGTGCGGCGTCCCGAGCTGTTCGAGTCGGCCGCCCTGGAGGAGCGCCACGCGGTCGCCGAGATCGAACGCCTCCTCCTGCTCGTGAGTCACGAGGAGGGTCGTGATGCCGATCCGCCGCAAGGTCGCCGAGAGCTCGCGCCGGGTCCGTTCGCGCAGGGTCGGGTCGAGGTTCGAGAGCGGCTCGTCGAGGAGCAGGACGCGCGGTTCGGGCGCCAGGGCCCGCGCGAGGGCCACGCGCTGCTGCTGCCCGCCCGAGATCTCGGAGATCCGCCGGCGCTCGAACCCCACGAGGTCGACGCTCGCGAGTGCCACTGCGACGCGCTCCTCTACCTGGGCCTTCGGGAACCTGCGGGCTTCGAGCCCGAACGCCACGTTCTCGCCCACCGAGAGATGCGGAAAGAGGGCGTAGTGCTGGAAGACCATGCCGAAATCGCGCTTGGCCGGCGACAGGTTCTCGATCCGTTGTGCGCCGACGCGGATCGAGCCGCGATCGGCCGTCTCGAAGCCGGCGACGATGCGCAGCAGCGTCGTCTTGCCGCTCCCCGAGGGGCCGAGCAGGGCGAGCACTTCGCCCTTCGGCACGGCGAACGAGATGCCGTCGAGGACCCGTTTGTCGCCGAACTGCTTGCCGATGTCGTCGAGGGTCAGGTCAGTCCCGCGATCCCTGCGATCACTGGCTGGAGCCACCCGGCGCTCTGACTTCATCGCGCGACGGGCGGGGCCTGGAGCTCGGCGCCCTTGCCGCGCACGGTGCGATCCCAGAGCGCCATCCACTCCTGCCCCTTCGCCGCCGCGAGCGCTTCGTCGTAGACCGCCGGCTGCATCGCGGTGAGGACCTCCTGCGCCCAGGTCGGAAGCTTCTCCTGCGGGATGTCGGTGCGCGCCGGAATGCGGAACGCCTTCTCGGCCGCGAGTGCCTGCGCCTCGACCGAGCCGGCGAACTCGAGGAACTCGAGCGCCGCGGCGCGGTGCGGCGCCCCCGCCGCGAGGGCGATCGCATCGTCGATGACCGGCGTGCCGCTCGCGGCGAACCGATAGCCGAACGGCACCCCCTTGGCGCGCTCGAGCAGGATGTCGGTGAGCTCCCACATCGTCACTTCGCCCTCGCCGCGCATCACTTTCTCGTGCAGGAGGGCTGGATTCGCGACGTACTCCTTGGTCTGGGTGTCGAGCCGCGCCAGCCACTCGAGGCCGCGCGCCGTCGAGCCGGTCTCGCTCTGTGACTTCGCCAGCACCATGGAGAAGATCGTGCGCATGACCCCCGAGGCGATCGGATCGCGGATCAGCACCCGGCCGGCAAAGCGCGGCTGCAGCAGATCGTCCCAGTCGCGCGGGGCTTCCGCTTCCGAAACGAGCTTCTCATTGAAGACCAGCACCGGCAGCGTCCGGAACGTCCCGAAGTAGTGGTCGCCCTCGCCGCGCGAGCTCGCCGGCACGGCGTCCGCCCACGACGGCCGGTACGGCGCGAGGAGCCCTTCGGCGGCGGCGCGGGAGAAGATCGCGTCCGGCCCGCCGAACCAGACATCGCACTGCGGATTGGCCTTCTCCGAGCGAATCCGGTCGTAGACCTCCTGCGACCCCATATCGAGCCAGCGCACGTCGATCTGCGGATGCTGCGCCTCGAACGCCTGCTCGAAGAGCATCAGAAGGTCCCGACCATGCGGCGAATAGACCATCACCGGCGTCCGCCCGTCGGAGCAGGCGAGGGTGCCCAGGGCGGCCAGACCGAGACCGATTGCGTACATCCGTTTCCTCATCTTGCGCACTCTAGCCCAAGGCTCCGCGGGCAGCGCTTGCTGGTAAGCTCAGGCCTCCCTCGAGGAGCAAGGGGCTGCGCCCCTTGTCCGTCGCTGTCGCCCGCACGTCGACTCCGGAGTGGTCATGCCCAGGTTTTCCAGCAGCCTTCTTCGTGTAGCCCTCTCGATCCTCGCCTTGGCGGCGGCGGCGAACGCCCAGCCGCTCGCCAAGAGCGCCATCCAGGTCGATCCGGGGCCGAGCAAACCCGCGGGCCAGACCTTCGGCTACCGCCTGACCTACAACTGCAGCAGCACGTCCGGCCCGTGCCTGAACGCGGAGGTCGTGGATCTCCTGCCGGTGGAGGTGCAGTACGTCTCGACCGTGCCGGCCAGCCCGACCGGCGACGTGGCCGCGATCAACGTCACGCCCAACTTCGGCGGCTCGGGGCGGACGCGCGTGCAGTTCGTCATGGTGACCCCGCTTCCCGCCGGCAACAGTGGCGACCTGCTAGTGAACGTGCGCTTCCCGAACGGGTCGACGCCTGACAGTACGGTAGCGACGAACACCGCCGACGGCATCAACCTCGGGACGACTCCGGGGACGTTCACCACGCCGCCGGTCACGGTCGCCGCCGTCGCCACCGTTCAGGTCACACTCCAGAAGACGCTCACCACCAGCCCGGCCAACCTCGACCTGCCCGAGTCCTACCGCCTGCGGATCACCAACAGCAACGTCAGCGGCGCGCTCAATCTGACGGCGATCGGGCCGGTGGTCGATACGCTTCCTCCCGGAACGGTCTTCAACGGCGCGACACCGGCCGCCGACTGCCAGCCGGGCTGCGTCGGCACCACGCCGGCGACCCTGACCTGGACGAGCCCCTGTACCGTCCCGCTCGCGCCCAACAACAACTGCGACATCCTGGTGAACGTCGTCTTCCCCTCCGCCACCTTCCCTTCCGGAACCAACGTCACCAACAGCTTCACCGCCGACGGCACGCCGCTCGGCGAACCGGCGCAGAATCTCGGCGTCGGCGAGGTCACCCACCCCGTCACGACTTTCGTACCCAACGCGAGCGCCGCCTTCAGCAAGAACATGGCCGGCGGAACGCCCAATCCGCCGACGTTGAATCAGTCCTTCGCCTACGACATCGCCGTGAGCAACAACGGCAACGTGCCGCTCGACAACCTGGTGGTCATCGACACGTTGCCTGTCGAGCTCCAGGTGACGAGCGTCACGTCGGGCAGCTACTCCGGCCTGGCCGACTTCGCCGTCGGCGAGGGCGTGCGCGTCTCCTACGAGAAGAACACCGCCCTCGGCGTCTTCACGCTGTGGGGCTCCTCGCCCAACGTCGCGACGAACACGACGCTGACCGCGCCGCCGCCGGGCCTGGGAGCCGGCGAGTACCTCACCCGTATCCGTTGGGAGTATGGCCAGGCGGCACCGGGCATGGCCACCACGAGTACCGCGAACCGGCCGCACATCACCGGTCAGATCGTCAACCCCGATCTCGCCGGCGGGCCGGTGGCCTTCGGCGACACGATCCAGAACTGCGTCGACCTCTCAGCGGTCTACACGGCCGGGCCGACCAACGTGAACCGCAATGCCTGCCGGAGCTTCGTCCTCTCCGGTCCGTTCGCGCAGCTCAACCCGGCGAAGGAAAATCTGTCGGGCGGCGGCCCGTTCAATCCCGGCCAGGCTGTTTCCTGGCGCCTGCGCGTGCGCTCCGCCGTGCAGTCCTCCTCCCCCTTGCCTCTCGAGAGCATCGAAGCGACCGACCTGCTGCCGGTCGACCTGATCTCTTCGATCTGGACCTTCGATGATCAGGGTACAGGACTGCCCGCCCCCCAGTCTTTCGAGCAGATCCCGAACTTCGCCGGCAGCGGTCGCACGCTTCTGCGCTGGCGCTGGAACGCCGGCAGCGGCGACCTCGGGGTCAATCAGCAGGTCTGGCTCAACGTCACGACGACGATCCGCAACGGTGCGGCGAACGGCGCGCTCGCCAACGAGTTCACGCTCGATCACGATGCGCCGGGATTGGGTTTCCGCTGTTCCGGCAGCTCGCACCCCGACACCCTCGATCTCGACGGCGACAGTGATACAGCGGAGAGCCTGTGCACTGCCACCGGCACGATCACCGTCGCGGGGATCGCTCAGCTCATCTCGGCGAAGCTGGTCGACGCGGCCTGCGACGGCAGCCCGACCGCGAGCTCCGCCGGCACGCTCGAAGGCGGCGCGCTCGAGTACTCGCTGCGCGTCCAGAACGTCGGCACGGTGGCGATGGAGAACTTCGTGCTCATCGACATCCTGCCGTTCGTGGGCGACACGGGCGTGCGCGACACCACTCCGCGCGGCTCGCTGTGGACACCACTGCTCGCGGCGCCGATCGTTCCGCCGCCGGGGACGACGCTCTACTACTCGACCTCCGGCAACCCTTGCCGCGGCGAGGTGGGGGGGCCGACGACGGCGTGCGATCCGCCGGACTGGTCGACCGCGCCGCCGACGCCGATCAGCGCCACGCGCTCGTTCAAGGTCGAGTTCGGCAGTCGCGTCGTCGGACCGTTCGATTTCGTCGAGTTCGACTTCAGCATGTCGACTCCGGCCGGCATTCCTGCCGGCGACTCGGCGTTCAACTCCTTCGCGTACCAGGCCGACCGCTCCGACGGCTTCGGCAGCCTCGCGGCCGAGCCGCAGAAGTCCGGCGTCGCCCTCGGCAGCTGTGTTGCCGCCGCCCTGGGCGACTTCGTCTGGGTGGACCTCGACCACGACGGCACCCAGAACGACGGCCCGAGCGGCCTGAACGACGTCTTTGTCCGCCTGTTGCTGCCCGGAGTCGACGGTCTCGCGGGCACCGCCGACGACGTGCCGCTCGCCTCGACGGTGACCGCCAATGGCCCCGGCGGCGCCGCCGGCTGGTACGCCTTCCCGGGCCTCGCGCCGGGGAGCTACTTCGTCTGCATCGCGCCGCCGCCGACCTACATCCTCACCACTGCGAACAGCGGTGGCGACACCAGCGACTCGGACGGCGATCCGGCGACAGCCTGCGCGCCGGTGACCGTGCTCGACCCCGGCGAGCAGGATCCCGACAACGACTTCGGCCTCATCGCCACCCAACTCGCGGCGCTCGGCGACTACGTCTGGTTCGATCGCGACGGCGACGGCAGGCAGAACGAGCCGGTCACCGACGGCGCCAACGGCGTCACCGCGCGGCTTCATCTCGACGACGGCGACGGCACCGCCGAGACCGGCGGCGCCGATCCGGTGGTGGCGACGACCGCGACGGCGGACGACATCTTCGGGCGGCCCGGGTACTACCGCTTCGACGGGCTCGCCCCCGGCCTGCCCTACTTCGTCGAGTTCGTGCTCCCGGCCTCCGCGACCGGCTGGACGGCGGACGATGTCGGCCCGGGCGACGCTCTCGATTCGGACGCCGATCCGGCGACCGGCGCCGGACCGCTGGTGAACCTCGCCCCCGGCGAGTACGACCCGACGATCGACGCCGGGCTCGTCGCTCCCGCCGGAACGCTCGCGCTGGGCGACCAGGTGTGGAACGAGAACGACGACGACGGCATCTTCGAACCGGAGAACGGCGAGCCCGGCGTCAACGGCGTGCGGCTCGACCTCTACCGCGACACGAACGGCGACGGCGAGCCGACGCTCGATGAGTATTCGGGCACGACGGAGACCGCTCTCGACAGCGGCTTCCCCGGCCGGTATCGCTTCGACCGCCTCGCCGCCGGCGACTACATCGTCGTCGTTTCGCCCTCCGCCTTCGGCGGCGGCGGCGCCCTCGCCGGGCGAACCACCGCGACGGGCAACGACCCCGCCCCCGATCCCGACGACGACACGAACGGCGACGACAACGGCACCGACTTTGGCGCGCTGGTCGCCAGCCACGCCGTCACGCTCACCGACAACGGCGAGCCGACCAGCGAGGACGGCGACAACGACACCAACCTCACCGTCGACTTCGGCTTCGTCTCTTCGATCGTTCCGCCAGCTCCGCCGCCGGCCTTCGACTATGGCGACGCTCCCGATGTCGGCGCGGGCACGGCGACCGACGACTACCAGACCGTCGCGCTCGACGCCGGCGCCGTGCATCCACTCGGCGGTGCGAACGCCCCCTTCCTCGGCGCCTGCGTCGATGCCGACAGCGGTCTCGTGGCTGGAGTGGCAGCGAACGGCGACGACATCGCGCTCTCGGCGCTCGTCTTCGGCAGCTGCTCCGGCGACGACGACGAGGACGGCGTCACCTTTGCCAGTCCGTTCGTCCCGGGGGCGGAGGCGAGCTTCTCGATCGTTGCCGGCGGAGGCGCCCCTTGCCTGCTCGACGCCTGGGTCGACTGGAACCGCAACGGCCTCTTCGGGGATGCGCCCGGCGAGCAGATCGCCGCCAGCGAGGCCATCCCGGTCGGTTCTCCGACCGTGCTCGTCGCGAGCGTCCCCGAGAGCGCGATCCCCGGCACCACCTACGCCCGCTTCCGCTGCTCGTCGGCGGGCGGTCTCCCGCCCGCAGGAGCTGCCGCCGACGGCGAGGTCGAGGACTACAGTCTGGGCGTCGTCGGCTTCGACTTCGGCGATGCCCCCGACTCCTACGGCACGCAGGGCGTGGGCTCCGCCTGGCATCAGGTCGATCCCGACGACGGTCTGCGCCTCGGTTCGTGCGTCGACACCGAGCCCGACGGCCAGCCGGCCGTCGGAGCCGACGGCGACGACACGAGCGCCGGGACGAGCCGCGTCGGCAGCTGCTTCGACGACGAGGACGGTGTGACCTTCGCCTCCGTCGCCACCGCCTGCCAGTCGGCCGCGGTGACGGTGACCGCGTCGGCCGCCGGCGCGCTCGACGCCTGGATCGATTTCAACGCCGACGGCGACTTCGGCGACGCCGGCGAGCAGGTCTTCGCCTCGCAAGCGCTCGTCGCCGGCGCGAACCCGCTGGTCTATACCGTGCCCTGCGCCGCCGTCGAAGGACTCACTTACGCCCGCCTCCGCCTGTCGGCAGGCGGCGGCACCGGACCCACCGGCGGCGCGCCGGACGGCGAAGTCGAGGACCTGCCGATCACCCTCGGCGTGGTCGACTTCGGCGACGCCCCGGCTACCTACGGCACGACGATCGCCGGCAATGGCCCCAACCACGCGACGGCGGCGGGCTTCTCGCTCGGCGCCACGGTCGACAACGAGTCCGACGGTCAGCCCTCGGTCGGCGCCACCGGCGACGGCGCCGACGAGGACGGCGTCACGCTGCCCGCGGCGTTCGTCGCCTGCACGACGGCCAACCTCTCCATCGCCCTGACCAACACCGCCGCGATCGCGACGCCACGCCTCGACGCCTGGATCGATTTCGACGGCGACGGCACGTTCGGCGATCCGCGCGATCGCGTCGCCACTTCGCTCGCGCTCGTCGCTGGCGCCAACGCCCTGCCGGTGAACGTGCCGTGTGACGCGCCGACGCGGGCCACCTACGCCCGCTTCCGCCTCTCCTCGGCCGGCACGCCGACACCGCTCGGACCCGCCGGCGACGGCGAAATCGAGGACTGGGCCGTCACCGTGCTCGGTCTCGACCTCGGCGACGCGCCCGACCCCACCTATCCGACCCTTCTGGCGTCGAACGGCGCCCGCCACATCGTGCTCCTCGCCGGCAACCCGACGCTCGGCGCGGCGGTCGACACCGAGGGCGACGGGCAGCCGAATGCGACACTCTCCGGCGACGACAACTCGGGCGGCGACGACGAGGACGGCGTAGTCTTCCCCGCCGCTTTCATCCCGGGAACCAACGGAACGCTCGCGGTGAGCGCCGGGGCGACAGGCGGAGCGGTCTCCTGCTGGATCGACTTCAATCGCGACGGCGACTGGGCGGATGCCGGCGAGCAGGTCGTCGCCAATCTCGCGCTGGCTCCGGCGGCGACGCTTCTGCCGTCGTTCGCGGTGCCGGTCGGCAGCCCGCAGGGGAACGCGGCGACGCGCTGCCGCATCAGCACGACACCCGGCCTGAGCTTCAACGGTGGAGCCATCGACGGCGAGGTCGAGGACCATCCGGCGCCGGTGGGCGTGGAGCAGCCGGCGATCGGCCTCACCAAGGCCGTAATCTCGTCGGAACGCGACGCGACCGACCGCGCGCTCTTCCACGTCCTCTACGAGATCCGGGTGGAGAACCTGGGCAACGTGACGCTCACCGACGTGCAGATCGTCGACGATCTGGCGCTCACCTTCGCCGACGCCGGCGCGTGGAGTGTCGAGTCGCTGGCGAGCGTCGACCTGACGGTGAATCCCGCCTACGACGGCGCCGCCGATACCGATCTACTGGCCGCCGGCAACACTTTGGCGGTCGGCGCGAGCGGCACCCTCACGCTCCAGGTCCTGGTCGACCCGGCGGGCGACCCCGGCCCCTACCAGAACCTCGCGACCGCCACCGGCACGAGCCCCGGCGGCGAGGTCGTGACGGAGGTCGCCACGGTCCCGGTCACCGTCGACGTCTCGGTCATCGAGATCCCGGCGCTCGGAAGTTGGGGCCTGGCGCTTCTGGCATTGCTCCTTGGAGGAGCGGCTACCTTCCGCCTCCGCCGCCCCGACCGGCGGGTCTAGCTCGGCGAGAAGGCCGAGGCGAGAGACATCGCCGGACGCTCGAAGCCGCGATCAGAGGCTTCAGGGCGTCGAGGCGCTCCAGCGAGCGGCCGAGCCGGCCTCGAAGCCGTCCGCGAAGAGCTCGTTGCACGCCTGCGCGGTCCCCGCCACCCAGGACGGGCAGAGCGCCCAGGGCTCGGAGCCGCGCTCGTCGGTGGCGCGCAGAAAGACGCGATGCTGCGTCGCGGTCAACTCCTCGGGCCACGACGACAGCGGTCCGGGCCGGATCTCGGGCAACGGCCCGGTCGACTCCGCCGTTCCGCCGGTGACCCAGAGTTCGCGACCGGCAGCGAGCGTCTCGGCCGCAAACACGAATGTGCCACCGATCGGCTCGAAGTCCGCGGGCTGGGAGGACATCGGACCGGGAGCGAGATCGGCCACCATCGCCGTGCCAGCGGCCGTTCCATCCGAGAACCAGAGCTCACGACCGTGCAGGCCGTCGTCGGCCGTGAAGAGCACTCCGCCGATGACCGGGCTGAACTCGGCGGGTGCCGAGCTTCCGGACGGAGACAGATTCGCCAGCAAGCCCGTACCCGCGACCGTCCCGTCGGTGCGCTAAAGCTCCCGGTCACCGGCTGCATTCGTGGCGGCGAAGAGACTCCATCCCCCGACTGCGATGAAGCCCTCCGGATCGGCGTCGGCGGCTCCGGCCGCGATGTCGGCCAGCAGGATGGCGGCCTCTCCCTCGTGGCAGAAGTACGTCTCGACGCCCAGCGCTTCCGTGCGCGCCTTGAAGACGACGCCGGAACCGAGCTCGCCGATCCAACTCCCCGGCGAAAAACTCTGAAAGTCCGGCGCCGCGCAGAAGGAGTGCGTTCCCGCTTCGGTAGCGTCCGTCGTCCACAGCTCGTGCGGCTCTCCGGCGAGAAGATTGCGGAAGTAGACCCGCTGCGCTCCGGCGGCAAGAAACGGGAAGATATCGAACCCCGCGCCAATCTCCGCCAATAGGTTCACCGAGGGCGGACTGCCATCGAAAGCGAAGAGCTTCACCCCGCTCGTGATCAAGGAGCGGCCGTTGAACGACAGCGACGACGATCCCCAGAAAGACTCGGGACCGAGCGCACCCAGGCTGCCCGGTGCTCCGGTGGTGGAGTAGAGGCGCTGCGACGAGCCGGTTCCCTCTGGATCGGCCTGGATCGGCCAGATTCCGTCGGCCGGCTGAAACGGCACCAGCCAACTTCCCCCGACTCCCGGTCGGACATCGACGACCATTCCGGTACTGACTCCACTCCCTCCGCTGACCCAGGGCTCCTCACCATGTACGGACTCCTGCGCGGAGAAGAGAACGCGATCGCCATACGCCGAGAAGCGCTTTGGGAGCGACGGGTCGCTCGCCGCCGAGAGGTTGACGAGCACGTGCGTCCCGCTCGGCGTGCCATCGGTGATCCAGGGTTCGAAGCCGGTTTCGGCGCCATGAGCGCCGAAGACCAGCCGACCTCCCGGCAGGGCTGCAGATCCAGCACCCGTGGTCCAGTAATTGTCGATCGGACCCGGCGGCAGAACCTCGAAGGTGCCAGCCGCGGCGCCGTCCGACACCCAGAGTGCCGGAGATTCCCCTAGCGAACGCTTGAGAAAGTAGAGCCTCGCTTCCGAGACTCCGAAAGCTCTCATCTCGCAGCCGCTTGCGCAGTCGAGAGCTTCGATCTGAGCGGTGCCCGGCGCGGTGCCGTCCGTCTTCCAGAGCGACGTCCCTGACGTGTCGGACACCAGGAAATAGGCGGTGCCGCCCATCGTGCCGAGATCCTGTATTCCGCAGAAGCCCACTGCGTCGCAACCGACCGCGACGTCGATCGTTCCCATCGCGGTTCCGTCCGAAAGGAGCAGGTGATCGCGCGTGTCGCTCGGCGGTTCCGGAAGGGTGGCCACGAAGAGAGCCCGGCCACCGATCGCTTGCGGCGCCAGCCGTCGAATCGAAATGGCGCCGACCAGCGACGTCAGGACATCGGGGTCGAGCTCCGTCGGGATCACTGCCCAGAGCTGAGGTGGGCCGGCCGCGGTCGCGGCCAGGACGAGCCGGTCAGCGAGGGCGACGGGTTCGTATCCCTCCTCCGCCGAGCTCCCAAGCGGCAGCAGGTCTTCGAAGACGCGCGTCCCGCCTGCGGTCCCGTCCGTTACAGCTAAAGGCGCCAGGCCCCCGGCAAAGGACTCGACAAAGAATGCCCAGGCGCCGACGCGGACAAACCCTTGCGCCGCCAGAGTGTCCATTCCGGCCAACTGTGACAGGAACGGCTCGGTTCCGGCCTCGGTTCCATCCGTTCGCCAGAGCTCGAATCCGTTCGGGACGGTCTGCAGTGAGAAGAGGATCTTGTCCCCCAGCCGGATGAAATCGGGAACTCCCGACCAGAAGCCCGAATCTTGTCCCAACTGCGCCACGCGTTGCGTGCCGGCGAAGGTTCCATCGGTACTCCAGAGCTCATAGGTCGGATTCTCGAGCGCTTGCAGCTTCGCGATCCAGAAAAGTACACGGCCACCCAGCTCTCGCGCCTCGCACGCCTCCGGGCCGGGGTAAGTCAGGCCAGGTATCGAGTTGGGCGGCAGCGGCGTGACCATTGCGGTTCCGACATTGGTTCCGTCCGAGGCCCAGACTGAGCGGGTTCCGCCGGGCGAGCCCGGAGCCCAGAGCATCCACCTCTGCGCATCGGCGCACAGCGTCGCTGAGTTGAGCGAACTCGTAGCCTCGTAAGCAAGGAGATCGGAGATCGGGACCGTGCCGACCGCAGTTCCGTCCGTGCTCCACAGCGTCCAGTAGCTGCCGGCGGAGTCAGAGGCAGCCCAGAAGAGGGCGCGGCCGTTCACGGCGGTCTCGAACATCAGGTGCGTGTCTGCCTGGGCCACCGGCGCCGTGTTCGCAATGTCGCGGACGAGATAGGGGGTGTCGAGCGGCTGCGCAGCTGCAGGCGAGGACAATCCCGGCGAGAGGACAGTCGCCAGAACGTAGATCGCCAGGCCAAGGCGGGCCTTGGTCCGGCCTCCGCAGCGCTGCTCCTCATCACCGTTCGAGGTGCTCATCTCTGGATTGTATTCCGTCGAGCGAGAGACCCAGCCGTGCCCGTCGAGGCCGGCGCCACGACCTAGCGACGGAACCCCTCCGCCACCCGTTCGGCTGCGCGCCAGACGCGCATCAGGTTGCCGCCGGCGATCTTTTCGATGTCGG